>NZ_DATCNW010000044.1:0-9240 GCF_036565025.1 Pengzhenrongella sp. | reverse complement strand
GTGGTTAGCGGAGCTCGACGAGGAGTTCGAGCTCTACCGGGGAGTCCAGGGGGAGGACGGCGACGCCGACGGCGCTGCGCGCGTGCACCCCGGCGGCCCCGAAGATTTCACCCAGGATTTCACTCGCCCCGTTGACGACCTGAGGCTGTCCGGTGAAGGACGGGTCGCTCGCGACGTAGCCGGTGACCTTCACAATTCGTTCGATCTTGTCAAGATCGCCGATCAGGGCACCAATTGCGGCCAAGGCATTCAGCGCAGAAACTTGCGCGAATCCTGCAGCGTCGGCCGGGTCAACAAGGCCCGCACCGAGGCCGACCTTGCCCGTCGTCGGCAATGCGCCATCGACGAACGGGAGCTGGCCCGAGGTGTAGACGAACTTGCCGGACTGCACCGCCGGGACGTACACCGCCACCGGCGCGGCAACCGAAGGCAGCGTCAGCCCGAGCTCTGCGAGGCGCGCGTCGACGGCGCCCATCAGGCGTTCTTCGGGCGCTTGAGGTACGCCACGAGCCCGGCGTCGGGCCCTTGGACGACCTGCACGAGCTCCCAGCCGTCCTCGCCCCACTGGTCGAGGATCGCCTTGGTCGCGTGGATGATGAGCGGAATGGTTGCGTACTCCCAGGTTGTGGCCATGGGGCGCAGCCTAATGGGGCGGGTCTAGTGGGCAGGCTCCGGCGGTTCGCCGTTCACCACGAGCAGCTCGTGCCACGACTCGACCTCGGGGCGGCGGCGCAGCAGGGCCCGGCGTTCCCGCTCGGTCATGCCGCCCCACACCCCGAACTCGACCCGGTTGTCGAGCGCATCGGACAGGCACTCGAGTCGCACCTTGCAGCCAAGGCACACCCCCCGAGCCGACCGTTGCGCCGCCCCCTGCACGAACAACTCATCGGGTGCGAGATTCACGCACGCACCGCGAGCCGTCCAGTTCATGTCTTCCAGCAATGCCCGCACAACTGCCCCCTGATGCCCGTGTACCGCAAAGAATGGTCGATCTGCTGGTCCGGGCGCTACACCCGGTCCAGACCGGTCACTCGAACAGGCTAACCCCGGTCCTGGTCAGCAAGGTCTCAGTCCGGTAACGCCGCGCCCCGCGGAGTCCACGCGGCCGGTCCGACCCCTCACGTAGGCTGAGGAGTATGGCTCCTCCTGTCCCTGCTCCCGGTCGCCAGGTCAACCTGGTCCAGGCACTCGCCCTCCTCCTCGCCTTCTTGCTCATCGCCGGTATCGGCGGGGTGCTGTCCGCCGGTCTCCTGCTGCCCGCCGTCGCCGGCGTGAGCGTGACGGCGGACTCGGCGTCGAAGGTCTTCCACGACCTGCCGACGGCGCTCAAGGAGCAGCCACTCTCCCAGAAGTCCACGGTGCTCGCCAACGACGGCAAGACCGTGCTGGCGACGTTCTACCTGGAGAACCGGATCGTCGTGCCGCTCGACAAGATCGCACCGATCATGCAGAAGGCGGTCGTGGCGACCGAGGACAAGCGCTTCTACTCCCACGGCGGGATCGACCCGGCCGGCATGGCACGCGCAGCGGCGAAGAACGCGCTCACGTCCGACCTCCAGGGCGCCTCGACGCTCACCCAGCAGTACGTGAAGAACGTGCTTATCGAGGCCGCCTCCCGGGCGAACAACGACCAGGGGATCGCGGCGGCGCGCGAGTCGAGCGGAAACGCCGGCATCAGCCGCAAGCTCCGGGAGGCCAAGCTCGCCATCGCGCTCGAGCAGAAGTACTCCAAGGACGAGATCCTCAACCGGTACCTGAACATCGCGCAGTTCGGCGCCTCGGTGTACGGCGTCGAGGCAGCGGCGCAGTTCTACTTCACCAAGCACGCCAGTCAGCTGAACTACCTCGAGGCCGCGACGCTCGCCGGAGTGACGCAGAGCCCGACGCGGTGGGACCCGGTCGTGAACCCCAAGAACTCCCAGCACCGGCGGAACATCGTCCTGGGGCTGATGAAGAACCAGGGCGTGATCACCCAGAAGGAGTACGACTTCGGGATCAAGGCGAAGGTCGCCCCGAAGGCCCAGGGCGGTTACCTCAACATCCAGCGGACCGGCCTCGGCTGCATGGCCGCGAACAAGGTCGCCAACTCCGGCTATTTCTGCGACTACGTCACCAAGGTGATCACGAACGACAAGGCCTTCGGCAAGACGGCGGCGGATCGCCAGCAGCTGCTGTACCGCGGCGGGCTGACCATCACCACCACACTCGATCCGAAGAAGCAGCAGATCGCCGACGACCAGGTCAAGGTGGGCGTCCCGGTGAACGACCCGTCCGGGCTCGCCTCCGCGATCTCGGTGGTCGAGCCGGGCACCGGCAAGATCCTCGCGATGGCCCAGAACCGGATCTTCTCCAAGCTCAAGACCGCCGGTCCGCGGGAGACCGCGATCAACTACAACACCGACTACGCCTATGGCGGCTCGAAGGGCTTCCAGCCGGGCTCGACCTTCAAGCCGTTCACCCTGCTGGAATGGCTCAAGGAGGGGCACAGCCTCAACGAGGTCCTCAATGCACCGGCTCGCGTCTTCCATCTCAGCGAGTTCAACGCCCCGTGCACGAACATCGGCGGGGGGACGTGGAACGTCCACAACGCGGAGGGCCCCGGAGGGGTCATGACCGTGCAGGACGCGACGAAGAACTCGGTCAACTCCGGCTACGTCACGATGGCGACCAAGCTCAACCTCTGCGCGATCTTCGAGGGCGCGAAGGCGCTCGGCATTCACCAGGCGAACGGGCAGGACTACGGGATCAGACCCGCGAACGTCATCGGCAGCGACGCGGTCGCACCGCTCGCGATGGCCAACGCGTTTGCCGCGTTCGCCTCCGGCGGCAAGTACTGCGATCCGACCGCGATCCTCAAGGTCGTCGACACCAACGGCAAGTCATTGTCGGTTCCGAAGAGCAACTGCCGTCAGGCGATCGACCCGACCATCGCGGCCCAGATGAACGAGGGCCTGAGTCACGTCTACGAAGGCACCGGAAAGTCCCTCGTCGGGCTGGACCGGCCCTCGGCCGGCAAGACCGGTACGACGTCGGAAAACGAGCACACCTGGTTCGTGGGCTACACGCCCCAGCTCGCCACGGCCGTGTGGGTGGGGCACTCGGAAGGCTTCACTCCGATGAAGGACCTGTACGTCGCCGGCAAGTGGGTCCACCGGGCCTTCGGCGCGACCATCGCGGGGCCCATCTGGAAGCAGTTCATGCTCCAGGCGAGCGCGGGCATGCCGGTCCTCGGGTTCACCCCCGCCAGCGGGGCGGTGCTCGCCGGATCGACGGTCTCGATCCCGGACGTCGTCGGCCGGGCCCCGGCGGACGCGCGCGCGGTCCTCGCCGCGGCCGGCTTCAACGTGACCACCTCGGGCTCCCCGACCGCGTCCACCACCGCGGCCGGCACGGTCGCCTCGGTCTCGCCGCCGGCCGGCACTCGGGTCGCGGTGGGCACGGTCGTGACGCTCACCATCTCCTCCGGTCCGGCGGCGAACACCCCGCCGGCTGCCAAGACGCCCGTCGCCCCCCAGCCAAGCAAGGGCACCCGCAAGGGGAAGAACGGCTGAGCGCCCACATGGCGCCGCGCCTGCTGACCGCTGCGGGAACGCTCGCCGCCGCGGGCGCCGCAGCGCTCGCGTGGGCGAGCCTCGTGGAGGTCAACTGGTATGCCCTGCGTGAGGTCACCATCCCCGTGCTCCCGCCCGGCCAGGCCCCGTTGCGGGTCCTGCACGTCTCGGACCTGCATCTCGTGCCGAACCAGCAGCGCAAAATCGACTGGGTGCGCGACCTCGCGACGTTGCGCCCTGACCTCGTCGTGGACACCGGCGACAACATGGCCCACCTGGACGCCCTGCCGGCCCTCCTGCACGCCCTCGAGCCCCTCCTGGACACCCCGGGTGCGTTCGTCATGGGCTCGAACGACTACTTCGCACCCATGGCCAAGAACCCCGCCCGTTATTTGACCTCCGACGCCCGCTTCCGTGACGTCCCGCGCCCGCGCGCCCTGCCGGCCGACAAGCTCGCCGCCGAGCTGGTCAGGGCAGGCTGGCGGGACCTGGACAACCGGCGCGACACCGTCACCGCGGCCGGGCGCACGCTCGCGCTGGTCGGGGTCGACGACCCGCACCTCGAGCGCGACGAGTTCCCGGTGCCCGACGGCGCGTCGTCGGGAATCGACCTGCGCGTGGGGGTGACGCACGCGCCGTACACGCGGATCCTCGACGAGATGCAGGCCGACGGCGCCGAGCTGATCCTGGCGGGCCACACCCACGGCGGGCAGCTCGCGGTGCCGTTCTACGGCGCACTGGTCACGAACTGCGACCTGGACACCGGCCGCGCCAAGGGGCTGCACGGCTGGCCCGGTCCGCGGCCCGACGAGGAGGGCGGGGACAGCTCGACGTGGCTGCATGTCTCCGCCGGGCTCGGGACGTCGCCGTACGCGCCCGTGCGGTTCGCGTGCCGGCCGGAAGCGACGCTGATCACACTCGTGGGCAGCTGAGCCTCTCGTTTCGCTCCTTGAGCCTCATGTCGGCTATGCTGACGAGGCTTCATCGGGGTGTGGCGCAGCTTGGTAGCGCGCTTCGTTCGGGACGAAGAGGTCGTGGGTTCGAATCCCGCCACCCCGACGAGTGAGAGGCCCCTGACCAGCGGAAACGCTCGGTTGGGGGCCTTTGTCATGCCCATCGCCCGGCCCCGGGTCGACCTGGAAGCGCCCGCCGCCCGCGAGCACCGGGACGAGCAGACCGCGGGTCTGGCCCACGCGGTCGACCACGTTCGAGAGCACGTCGATGACCGTCGCGGCGATCCGCGCCCGCGCGGCCGGGTCGATGATGGATGCCTCGAGCAGCGAGTCCATCTCGCGGATCGGCACGGAGCGCGCCGCACGCGGGTCATCGTTGTGGAACACGAGCTCGGACACGCTCTTCGGCTGCGCGAACGGCGAGGCGCCGTCGCGAAAGCCACCGAGCTCTGCAGGGAAGGCCGACGGCTCGAGCCCGAGGGAAATGTAGACCGGGCTCGGATTCAGGGTGCGGGACTCGTCGAGCGTCTGCGACACATGGAAGAGGTGCGACTGCTTTGGCCTCGCGGGATCGACCTTGACCAAACCGTCGACGGGTGGCTGGATGTTGTCAGTCATGACACCTCCCGATGCCGCACGCTGCGTGACCTGAATCACGGTACTGATCCCGAACGGGCACAGCGCGCTGAGCGAACGGGTCGTGGTTCCAGTCCGGCCGCGCTCGAATCCCCGGCACGGCAGTAGGCTCCCAAGGCATGCCGATCCCTGACTTCGTCGTCCAGCTCCGCTCACAGGTGGGCACCGACCTGCTCTGGATGCCCGGGGTGAGCGCCGTCGTCGTGCAGGAGGACGGCCGGCTGCTGCTCGGGCGGCGTTCGGACAACGGGCTGTGGTCCGTCATCAGCGGCATCCTGGAGCCGGGCGAGCAGCCCGCGCACGCGATCGTGCGGGAGATCCTCGAGGAGACCGGGATCGAGGCCTGCGTGGACGCGCTCGTGGCCGTCGCCTCGCAGCCGGAGCCCATCGTGTACGGCAACGGCGACCGCGCGCAGTACCTGGACCTGATGTTCCTGTGCCGGGCCGTGGGCGGCGAGGCGCACGTCGCCGACGACGAGTCGATCGACGTCGGCTGGTTCCCCGCCGACGACCTGCCCGAGCCGATCTCCGACGTGGATCGTGCGCGGATCGCGCAGGCCATGGCCTACCGCGCCGACCCGACCCGCGGCACCTGGTTCGACCGCCCCTGAGGCGCGGCCGACTCAGCGCGCCGAACCGGCCGGGCAGCCTGCCGGGTCAGCCGGCTGCGCGCGCGCCGGCCAGCTTGTCCACCAGCAGCTCCGCGATCTGCACCGCGTTCAGCGCGGCGCCCTTGCGCAGGTTGTCGTTGCTCAGGAAAAGCGCGAGCCCGCGCCCGTCCGGAACCCCGGGATCCTGGCGCAGCCGCCCGACGTAGCTCGGGTCGTTGCCGGCCGCGAGCTGCGGGTTCGGCACGTCCGTCAGCTCGACGCCCGGCGCGCCCGTGAGCACCTCGCGCGCCCGCTCGACCGAGAGCGGCCGGGCGAACTCGGCGTTGATCGACAGCGAGTGCCCGGTGAACACCGGCACGCGCACGCAGGTGCCCGAGACGAGCAACGCCGGCAGCCCGAGGATCTTGCGGCTCTCGTTGCGGAGCTTCTGCTCCTCGTCGGTCTCGAACGACCCGTCGTCGACGAGGTTCCCGGCGACCGGGACCACGTTGAACGCGATCGGGCGCACGTACTTCACGGGCTCGGGGAAGGTGACCCCGGCGCCGTCGTGCACCAGGGAGATCAGGTCCTGCCCGACGACGGCGCGCACCTGGCTCGCGAGCTCCTCGGCGCCCGCGAGGCCGCTGCCGGAGACCGCCTGGTAGGTGCTCACGATGAGGCGCTGGAGGCCGGCCTCGTCGTGCAGCACCTTGAGCACCGGCATCGCGGCGAGGGTGGTGCAGTTCGGGTTGGCGATGATGCCCTTGCGCGCGTCGTCGACGGCGGTCGGGTTGACCTCGGGCACCACGAGCGGGACGTCGGGGTCCATCCGCCAGGCGGAGGAGTTGTCGATCACGACGACGCCCGCCGCGGCGAACCGCGGGGCCTGCGCCTTGGACGTCGCGCCGCCCGCGGAGAACAGTGCGATGTCCAGCCCGGTCGGGTCGGCCGTCTCGGCGTTCTCGACCACGACGTCGGCGCCCTTCCAGGGCAGCGTCGTGCCGGCGGAGCGCGCCGAGGCGAAGAACCGGATCTCGGCGACGGGGAAGTCGCGCGCCTCGAGCATCGCGCGCATCACCGCCCCGACCTGCCCGGTCGCGCCGACGACGCCGACCCGCAGGCCCTTGTTGTTCTCGATCACCGCGTTCACCGTCCGGTCCCGCCGTACACGACGGCCTCGGTCTCTGAAGTGTCCAAGCCGAACGCAGAGTGCACCGCGCGCACCGCCGCGTCCAGGTGGTCCGCGCGCGTGACGACGGAGATCCGGATCTCGGAGGTCGAGATCATCTCGATGTTCACCCCGGCGGTGCTCAGTGCCGAGAAGAACTTGGCCGAGACGCCCGGGTGCGAGCGCATGCCTGCCCCGATGAGGGAGATCTTGCCGATCGTGTCGTCGTACTGGAGCGTCGCGAAGCCGATCTCGTCCTGCGCCTCGGTGAGCGCCGCGTTGGCCGTGCGGCCGTCCGTCGCAGGGAGCGTGAACGAGATGTCCGTGAGGCCCGTCGAGGCGGCCGACACGTTCTGCACGATCATGTCGATGTTGACGCCGGAGCCGGCGACGACCTCGAAGATCTTCGCGGCCTTGCCGGGTACGTCCGGCACGCCGACGACCGTGACCTTGGCCTCGCTGCGGTCGTGCGCGACGCCGGAGATGATCGGCTCTTCCATGGTTCCGCCTTCCTCGATCTCGTCCGTGACAAGTGTTCCCTCGCGGCCGGAGAACGACGAGCGCACGTGCACCGGGACCCCGTACCGCCGCGCGTACTCGACGCACCGCAGCCCGAGCACCTTCGCGCCGCTCGCCGCCATCTCCATCATCTCTTCGTAGCTGATCCGGTCGATCCGCCGCGCGTTCGGCACGATGCGCGGGTCCGCCGTGAAGATGCCGTCGACGTCGGTGTAGATCTCGCAGATGTCCGCGGAGAGCGCGGCCGCGAGGGCAACCGCCGTCGTGTCCGAGCCGCCGCGACCCAGGGTCGTGACGTCGTTAGTGAACTGCGTGACGCCCTGGAACCCCGCGACGATCGCGACCGAGCCGCCGTCGAGCGTGGACCGGATGCGGCTCGGGGTGACGTCGATGATCCGGGCCTTGCCGTGCGTGGTGTCGGTGATGACGCCCGCCTGCTGGCCGGTGAACGAGTGCGCCTCGATGCCGAGGTCCGCGATCGCCATCGCGAGCAGCGACATCGAGATGCGCTCGCCGGCGGTCAGCAGGATGTCCATCTCACGCGATGGCGGCAGGTCGGTCATCTTGCCGGCGAGGTCGATCAGGTCGTCCGTCGTGTCGCCCATGGCCGACACGACGACGACGACCTCGTTGCCCGCGCGCTTCGTCTCGGCGATCCGCTTCGCGACGCGCTTGAGGCTGTCAGCGTCGGCGACGGACGATCCGCCGTACTTCTGCACGATCAGTGCCACGGTACGAGCTCCGATTCCAGTGGACGTTCGGGGGGCCGATTCTAGAACGCTCCACGATCTGGACCCCAGGACTCTCACATCCCGAGAACCCCGATCCGCCGAGAGTGGAGTAACGGCCCTGGGAAAGCGCTTTCAGAGGGCGGTTACTCCACTCTCGGCGGAGTCAGGTGAGCAGGTCGTAGGCGAGTCGGGCGATGAGGGCGGTCACGATGACGATGAAGACGATGCGCACGAAGCGGCTGCCGTGGGCGACCGCCATCCGGGCACCGAGGTACGCGCCGGCGACGTTCGCGACCCCGACGACTAGCCCGAGCTTCCACAGCGGCGCGCCCTGCAGCGCGAAGACGACCAGTGCGCCCAGGTTGGTCGCGGCGTTGACGATCTTGGCCTTCGCGGACGCCTCGAGGAACGCGTACCCGAGGACCGCGACCAGCGCGATCACCAGGAACGTCCCGGTGCCAGGCCCGAGCAGCCCGTCGTAGAAGCCGATCGCCGCACCGAGCCAGACCGCGGCGCCCACGTGCCGCCGACCGGTCCAGCGCAGGTCCGTCGCCTGGCCGACGTTCGGGCGGGCGATCGTGTAGATCGCGACGAGCACGAGCGCGACGAGGATCACCGGCTTGAACACCCCCGGCGGCAGCAGGCTCGCCAGGGCCGCCCCGCCACCCGCGCCGGCCAGCGCCGCGAGCGCCATGGGCAGGGCGGTCCGCAGGTCGGGCCGCACGCGTCGGTAGAAGGTGACCGCGCTGACCGACGTGCCCATGAATCCGGCGAGCTTGTTCGTCGCGAGCGCCTGGACCGGGCTCATCCCGGGGACCAGCAGCAGCGCGGGCAGCTGGATCAGCCCTCCCCCGCCGACCACGGCGTCCACCCACCCGGCGAGGAAGCCCGCGAGCACCAGGAGCAAGACCGTCTGGGTGGTGAGCTCCACGCCGGCGTACGTCATCCGGCGTCCGGCGTCGTCGGCCACGGGGCTGGGGCGGGAACAACCGCAGGAGCAGGCACGACGCCGATTATCTCCCGCCTGCGCGCGCGCTCCCCCTATCGGTGGTCGCGTCGGCGGCGCCCGCTCCCCTAGGTTCTAGCCATGTC
>NZ_DATCNW010000043.1:0-9337 GCF_036565025.1 Pengzhenrongella sp. | reverse complement strand
CTACGGCTCTACGGCTCTACGGCTCTACGGCTCTACGGCTCTACGGCTCTACGGCTCTACGGCTCTACGGCTCTACGGCGAGACGACCAGGATCACCGACGCGCTCGACGTCGGGCTGCCGGTCGCGCTCGGGGCGGACTGGTGCCCGAGCGGTTCGACGAGCCTGCTCGCCGAGCTGAAGGTGGCCCGGCGCGAGCTCGCCAACCAGGGCCGCCTCCTCGGCCCCGCCGAGCTGGTGGGGATGGTCACCGCGCGGGCCGCCGAGATCGCCGGCCTCGGCGAGCACCTGGGCAGGCTCGACGTCGGACGGCCCGCCGACGTGCTCGTGCTCGCCCGGTGCGACCCGGACCCGTACGAGTCCGTCTGCGCGGCCACGCCGAACGACGTCGAGCTGGTACTGATCGGCGGCGGGCTCGCCTACGGCCGGGCCGACTGGGTGCGCGCCCTGGCGCGCGACCCCGCCGACCCGAACCTCGAGCCGGTCCTGGCCTGGGGCCGACAGATGCTGCTCGACACCAGCTACCAGGGCCAGCCCGACGGCGGCCGGACGCCGCGGCTCGCGGAGCTGCGAGCCGAGCTCACCAGCAC
This sequence comes from Pengzhenrongella sp., assembly GCF_036565025.1. Lineage (NCBI taxonomy): Bacteria > Bacillati > Actinomycetota > Actinomycetes > Micrococcales > Pengzhenrongella > Pengzhenrongella sp. Next base: position 8,749 of record NZ_DATCNW010000043.1, on the reverse strand, counting down.
GTATCCCCCGGTCGGCCCGATCTGGGCCTGAGGGCGCCGCCGTCGACCGGCTCGAAGACCGCTAGAGCTCGAAAACGATCCGGGCCGGCACGGCGCCGGCCAGCACGTCGGCCATCGACGTGTTGATGGACTCGAGCTTGCGGGTCTCGGTGATCACCCGGGTACGGCCCGCCGCGGGCAGCGCGAACACCTCGCGGAGGTCCTGCCGGGTACCCACGATCGACCCGATCACCGACAGGCCGCCCAGCACCGTGGCGAAGATCGGGATCTCGAAGCTGCCGTCGCGCGGAAGCCCGGCGACCCGTTCGCCCGGGACGACGTGGGCGACCTTGACCGCCTTGTACGAGGTCACGCCCGCGCAGGTGAGCGGGGCGGCATCCACCGGGTCGACCCCCGCCGGCACCTTGACGACGTAGCGGCCGTCCGCGGCGGCGTACTCGGCGAGCGCGCCGTCCACGGAGTACCCGGTGTTCTGCTGCGCCTCGCACAGGGTCTCGCGGCCGTCGATGCAGTAGCCGCACTCCCCCGCACCCGTACCCGAACCACGGAATCGCGACCCGGTCGCCGACGGCGACGCTGGTGACCCGCGGTCCTACCTGGGCCACGATGCCGACCCCCTCGTGGCCGGGCGTGAACGGCACGGTCGGCCGCACCGGCCAGTCGCCACGTGCCGCGTGGATGTCGGTGTGACACAGGCCCGAGGCCTCGAGCCGCACCAGTACCTGCTGATCGCCCGGAACCGGGACCGGGAGGTCCTCGATCACCAGCTCGCGATCGAAGCTCTCTACGACTGCCGCGCGCATAACTTCCACTTCCGTTCGTTTCCCATGCGGTTGACTACGCGGTTTTATTCGTCTCCGGTGCATAGCGGATATAGGGGCCGAACGTCCCCGCTCGAACGCGGGTCGGTCGGTCCGCTCAGCACCGTCTCAGGTGCCGTCCCGGACACTGACGTTCATGGCCACCCCGACGACCCCTGTACTCAGGACGCCCCACACCTCCCGCCGAGTGACCCGTCTGCGAGCCCCCGCACGTCCGCGCTGGTGGGCGGACGCCGTCGGGATCGTGGTCTGGGCGAGCATGCTGATCGTCGTGGCCCTGTGGGTGTCGAACGGCGGCGTGCAGGCCATCTTCTCGGGCACCGGGTCCGCGCTGAGCACCCTCGGGCGCCTGCTCGGCCTGCTCAGCAGCGATCTGCTCCTGCTGCAGGTCCTCGCGATGGCCCGCATCCCCCTGGTGGAGCGGTCCCTCGGCCAGGACAAGATCACCCGCTGGCACCGGCTGCTGGGCTACACCTCGGTCAACCTCATGCTCGCCCACATCGTGGCCATCACCTTCGGCTACGCGGCCCTGGCCCGCACCGGGTTCTTGGCCCAGCTGTGGTCCCTGATCACGACCGCCCAGGGCATGCTCCTCGCCACCGTCGGCACCGCGCTGTTCCTCCTGATCGCCGTCACCTCGGCCCGCGCCGCCCGGCGCCGCCTGAAGTACGAGTCCTGGCACCTGTTGCACCTGTATGCGTACCTCGGCGCCGGCCTCGCCCTGCCGCACCAGCTGTGGACCGGCGCCGACTTCCTCGCCTCCCCCATCGCGACCGCCTACTGGTGGGGCCTGTACGCCGTCGCCGTCGGCGCGGTTCTGATCTACCGCGTCGCCATCCCCCTGGGCACCTCTTGGCGGCAGCGGCTGTCCGTCAGCCACGTCGTGAAGGAAGCCCCCGGCGTCGTGTCCATCTACGTCACCGGCCGTCGCCTGGCCCGCCTGCGCGTCGCGCCTGGCCAGTTCTTCGTCTGGCGGTTCCGCACCGGTGCGGGGTGGACCCGCGGACACCCGCTCTCGCTGTCCGCCACCCCGACCTCGGGGGTCCTGCGCATCACCACCGCGACCCGCGGGGACGACGGCGACCGACTCGCCCGGATGGCGCCCGGCACCCGGGTGCTCATCGAGGGCCCCTACGGACGCCTCACCCCGGACATGCGGACCCGTCGCGGCCTCGTCGTCATCGGCAGCGGCCTGGGCATCACCCCCCTGGTCGCGCTGCTCCAGCACGCCGCGGCGGCCAAGAACCCGGGGCCGATCACGCTGGTCAGACGCCTCAGCAGCGCCGAGCACCGACCGCTCCAGCGGGACATCGACCACCTCGTCGACTCGGGGGCCGTGCAGGTTCTCGACCTGATCGGGCCGCGCAGCCGGATCGGCACGCCCTGGCTGCCGCGCGATCTCGGGCATATCCCCGGAACCGAGGCGCTGCGGCTCCTCGTGCCGGACCTGATCGACCGCGACGTGTACGTCTGCGGCACGGCGCCGTGGGTCGACGCCGTCACGGCAGACCTGACGGCCGCGGGCGTGCCGGACGACGCCCTGCACATCGAACGATTCAGCTGGTGAAAGGAGGTCTCTCGTGCGTCGCATCGTGATCACGATCGGTACCACCCTGTCCGGCCTTGTGCTGCTCTTCTTGTACCCGACCAGCCTGAACCGGATCTCGCCACCCCCCGTACCCGCTGCGGGCGGCGCAACCGGCGCCACCGGCTCGGGAACCGCCGGCAAGGCGGCCGCCGGCACCGCAAAGCCCGCGCCTGCCCCCGCGGCCGCGGCACCGCCGAAGACGTACGCCGGCTCCGTCGCGCAGACGCCGTACGGACCGGTCCAGGTGCAGATCACCGTCGCGGCGGGCGCGGTGACGAAGTCCGAGGCGATCCAGCTCCCCTCGGGGAGCAGCCGCGACGACCAGATCAAGGCCAACGCGGTCCCGGTCCTGAACAGCGAGGCGGTGGCGGCCGGCTCGGCGAAGATCGCCATGGTTTCCGGCGCGACCTACACGTCCAACGCCTACACGCAGTCCCTGCAGAGCGCGCTCGACCAGGCGGGAGTGTGACGACGAGCGCCGCGGCCGGGTCCACTGCCGTGGCGTCCGTCGGTGACGCGCCCGCCCCGCACCGCGCGTGGGTCGAGCAGATCATGGGCATGCCGATCAGCGTGCACGTCCGCGGATCGGGTGCCCGGGACCCGCACGCCGCACACGCGGCCCGCGAACTGTTCGCCGACCTGCGCACGGCCGACGCCCTCTTCAGCACCTACCGCGCCGACTCCCAGATCAGCCGCCTGGGCCGCGGCGAGCTCACCCTCGACGAGTGCGACACGTCTGTCCGCGAGGTGCACCGCCTGTGTGCGGCCGCGCTCCTGCGCACCGACGGCTACGTCGACGCCTGGAACACCCCCGGCCGCCCCGGCCAGTTCGACCCCACCGTCCTGGTCAAGACCTGGGCCGTCGCCCGCGCTGCCCGGCACTTCGACGCGCTGTCCGACCTCGCGGTCGCCATCGGCGCCGGCGGCGACATCCTGCTCCGGCCCGGGTCCGAACCCGACCCCTGGATCATCGGCATCGAAGACCCCAACGACTCGACCCGCACCCTGGCCACCGTCCCGGTGCACGACGGCGGCGTCGCCACCTCCGGCTCGGCCGCCCGCGGCAACCACATCCACGACCCGCACACCGGAAGGCCCGCCACCGAGATCCGCTCCGCCACCGTGATCGGGCCCTCCCTGATGTGGGCCGACGTCTGGGCCACCGCCGCCGTCGCCCGCGGCCGGACCGCCGTCGACTGGGTCGACACCCTGCACGGGACGAGCGGACTCCTCGTGCTGGCCGATGGGACGGTGCATCGCTGGAGCAACGAACCCTGACCTGCGCCGATCAGACGGGCCCGCGCCCCGTCGGCATCTCTCGCGGCTGCCAAGCACCCCCTGAACCGCCGAACCGGAGGGCTCATGCGTCGCAAGATCGTCGCCACCTGCAGCGCCGTCACCGGGCTCGTCCTGCTGGCCTCGTGGGGCACGAGCAATCGCGCTGACTCCGGCGGCGTGCTCGCGGCCGCCCGCATGGCCCCGCCGACGTCGAGCACGTCGTCGCCACCCGCCGTCACCGCGCCCGCCGTGGCCACGCCCGTCGTCGTCGAGCCCAACGACACGCTGAGGCCCGCGGACGCGCCGACCGAGACCCCGGAACCGACACCGACACCGCCCGCGCCGACTCCGACTCCGACTCCAAAACCAACCCCCAAACCAACCCCCAAACCTGCGCCTGCGCCTGCGCCCAAACCCAAACCCGCGCCGAAGCCCGTGCCCAAGCCGGCACCGGTCACTGTCGACGGCGCTGCGGTGGGGACTCCGTACGGCCCCGTGCAGGTTCGCCTCACGCTCGTGAGCGGGCACGTCACCTTCGCCGCGGCTATCGCGCAGCCGGGCGGGAGCGGCACGAGCGAGCAGATCAACGCCTATGCGATCCCGATCCTCAACCAGGAGGCGGTCGCCGCCGGGACGGCGCACGTCGCGATGGTCTCCGGGGCGACCTACACGAGCGGGGCCTACCAGCAGTCCCTGCAGAGCGCGCTCGACAAGGCGTGACGACGGGCAGGTCAGGGCACCTTGACTCCGAATGGGATAATTGGTAAGTCGGAGGTCATCCGAGCGTGCCACCTGGAGACGCGCCATTTCCGGTGCAGCTGAACGTGGGTTCGTACCCCGTCGAAACCTCGGCTCTCATGTCCGACCACGACCATAGCCACGACTCGCCGCCCGCCACGAGCGGGTCCATGCCTGCCTCCCACGGTGCAATCCGCGAAGCGGCCAGCGAGCTGCAGGACCTGCTGCTCGCCACCGAGGACGTCGAGGACTTCCTTCAGGAGCTCGTCGCGATCGCCGTCGCGACCATCGGCGGTGACATCTCGGCCGGCGTCACGGTGTCCCGCGACGGTCACCCGGCCACGGTGACGAGCAGCGACGCGCACGCCGCCCGGTTCGACGAGGTGCAGTACGGGCACGACGAGGGGCCGTGCCTGACCGCGATGCGCACCGGCCAGCTCGTGCTGATCGACGACCTCGCCGGGGACGAGCGGTTCGGCAAGTACCGTCCGCGGGCCCTCGCGCTGGGCGTCCGGTCTTCCCTTTCTCTCCCGCTCGACGGCGGCAGCCACGCCGTCGGCGCGCTGAACCTGTACTCCCGGTCCGCGCACGCGTTCGGTCCCGTCCAGCAGGCCGAGGCGCAGCGGTTCGCCAACGAGGCGTCGCGGGCCCTGACCCTGGCCGCCCGCTTCGCGCACAACGTCGAGATCACCGACCAGCTGCGCGCCGCCCTGATCTCACGAACCTCGATCGACCAGACGATCGGGATCATCATGGGCCAGAACCGGTGCGACGCGGACGCGGCGTTCGCCGTGCTGCGCGCCGCCTCGCAGAACCGCAACGTCAAGCTCCGGACCGTCGCAAGCGAGATCATCCTGGCGGTCAGCAGCATGCCCCCCGCGATGCACCCGTTCGTCGAGTGACCCCAACGCACAACGCACAACGTCCGAGCGTTGACGTCCTATAGGACGTCAACGCTCGGACGTTACGGCTTTGAGGCGGGCAACTCTGGCCACCGCAGATGCGGTGAGCCTTACCCTCGGCCCAAGTGATCAGCTTGGCCCGAGGCCCGAGGCCCGATCGGCTACATCGGCCGAGTGGCTACTTCGGGCCTACCGGGAGCACGGTCCGCTTGTAGGTCGAGTTGGCCACGACCGCGAAGGACGCGTACCAGGCCGTGAGGGCCGTCGCGATGCCCAGCCCGCCGCCGATCCTGGTGGCCGCCACGACGCCGGTGTAGTCGCCGATGGCGAGCGCGAAGAACGTCACCGTCAGCAGCACGAACACGCTGAACACCGCCGTGCTGACCTTGCGGGCCGCGATGGTCATGTACAGCGTGAAGATGCCCCAGGCGAGCAGGAACACCGCAACGCCCTTGCCTGCGTCCGCGCCGGCTCCGGACAGGTCGGTGAACCGCGCCAGGAACCAGAACGACATCCAGAACGCACCGTAGGAGCAGAACGCCGTCGCGCCGAAGGTGTTCTTGTTCGCGAACTCCCAGATCCCCGCCGCGAACTGGGCGATGCCGCCGTAGAACAGGGCCAGGCTGAAGACCACGGGCTCAACGGTCGCCGGCAGCAGCCCGGCGTTGACGAAGCTGAGCACGAACGTCGTCAGTGCGAACGCAGCCAGGCCGAGCGCCGCGGGATCGGCGGAAGGCGTCGGCGCATACCGTGCCGCGCGCTCCTCGAGGTTGAGCACCGCGTCGGACTCGGCGCCCTCCTCGCGGCTCATGACTGCACCCCGACGTTGAGCGAGTCGGAGATGGTCTTCATGATCCCGGAGTCAGCCAGGGTCGACGCGTCGCCGGCCTCGCGACCTTCTGCGATGTCGCGTAGTAGTCGCCGCATGATCTTCCCGGAACGGGTCTTGGGCAGCTCCGGGACCACCAGGATCTGCTTCGGCTTGGCGATCGGACCGATCTCCTTGGCCACGTGGTTGCGCAGGATCGTGACGATGTCGGACGGGGTGGTCCCGTCGGCGGTCGCGGACTTGCGCAGGATGACGAACGCGACGACGGCCTGCCCCGTCGTCTCGTCGGCGGCGCCGACGACGGCGGCCTCGGCGACGGCCGGGTGGGACACCAGAGCCGACTCGATCTCCGTCGTCGAGAGGCGGTGGCCGGAGATGTTCATGACGTCGTCCACCCGGCCGAGCAGCCAGATGTCGCCGTCCTCGTCCTTCTTGGCACCGTCGCCCGCGAAGTACATCCCGTCGAAGCGCGACCAGTAGGTGTCCTTGAAGCGCTCCGGGTCGCCCCAGATGCCGCGCAGCATGGCGGGCCAGGGTTCCTTGATGACGAGGTACCCGCCCGAGCCGTTGGGCACGGGCACGCCCATCTCGTCGACGACGTCGATCGCGATGCCGGGCAGCGCGACCTGCGCGGAGCCCGGCTTGGAGACCGTGATCCCCGGCAGGGGCGAGATCATCTGGGCGCCGGTCTCGGTCTGCCACCAGGTGTCCACGATGGGCGCCGTGTTGCCGCCGATGACCTCGCGGTACCACATCCAGGCCTCGGGGTTGATGGACTCCCCGACCGACCCCAGCACCCGCAGCGAGGTCAGGTCGAACTTCGCCGGGATCTCGCGGCCCCATTTCATGAAGGTGCGGATCGCCGTGGGCGCCGTGTACAAGATCGACACCTTGTACTTCTCGACGAGCTCCCACCACCGGCCCTGGTGCGGGGTGTCCGGCGTGCCCTCGTACATGAGCTGGGTCGCGCCGTTGATCAGCGGGGCGTAGGTGACGTAGCTGTGGCCGGTGACCCAGCCGACGTCGGCCGTGCACCAGAAGACGTCGGTCTCGGGGCGCAGATCGAACACGTTCTTGTGCGTGAAGGCCGCCTGGGTGAGGTACCCGCCCGTGGTGTGCAGGATGCCCTTGGGCTTCCCGGTGGTGCCCGACGTGTAGAGGATGAACAGCGGGTGCTCGGCCCCGTGCCCGACGGCGACGTGCTCGGCCGAGGCGGCCTCGACGGTGTCCGCCCACCACGAGTCGCGGCCCTCGACCCACGCGACGTCCTGGCCGGTGCGCTTGACCACCACGACGTGCGCGACGGTGTGGCCGTCCCGACCGAGCGCCTCGTCGACGGCCGGCTTCAGGGCGCTCGGCTTGCCGCGACGGTAGGTGCCGTCGGCGGTCACGACGAGCTTGGCGTCCGCGTCGTCGATGCGGCTGCGCAGCGCGTCGGCGGAGAAGCCGCCGAACACGACCGAGTGCACCGCACCGATCCGGGCGCACGCGAGCATGGTGATCACCGCTTCGGGGATCATCGGCAGGTAGACCGCGACGCGGTCGCCCTTGGCCACCCCGAGCGCCTCGAAGGCGTTCGCGGCCTTCTTGACCTCCTCGGTGAGCTGGGCGTAGGTGAAGGTCCGGGTGTCACCGGGCTCACCCTCGAAGTAGATGGCGACCCTGTCCCCGCGCCCGGCCTCGACGTGACGGTCCAGGGCGTTGTAAGCCGCATTCAGCGTGCCGTCCTCGAACCACTTCGCGAACGGCGCGTCGGACCAGTCCAGCGTTCTGGTGAAGTCTTTGTTCCAGGTCAGCAGCTCACGTGCCTGCCGCGCCCAGAAGGCGGGCCGGTCGGCGTCCGCCTCGGCGTAGATACCCGCCTTGGCGACGGCGTTCGCCGCGAAGGCGGCCGACGGCGGAAAGCTCCGGTCCTCGTGGCTCAGGTTCTCGAATGCGTCGCCCTGCCGGGGCCCGCTGTTGGTCGTCGCTGGTTTTTCCTGAGACATCTACCTACCCCTTTGTTGGGCTTCACAATTGTCCGCCCGCAGGCCGCCGACTCGGCGTTGAGTGCACGGTCCTGCAGGGTCACTACCTCGGTGTCGAACCGCGGGCGGAGTGGCTCGCCCCATAAGTAGAACCCTTGGCCAATTGTGATGCAAATTCCAGCAAACCCCCCGGAAAGATCGGTCGATCTTCCCGCTGGGGCAAGATGGGGTGCGAACGGTTGCCCGGCGCCGGTGAGCGCTTTGCGGCCGCGTGCCCCGGCGCCGGTGCGCACTTGGGGATCAGGTGGGCTCGAGGACAAACCAGCGCACCCCGTGCGCAGGCACCTCGCACGCGAGGTCCTGCCCGGCGGGCACGACCAGCCGGTCGGGGCCCGCTCCCCACAGATCCCGGGCCGTCCAGGCGTGCGTCGCGGCGGCGTGACCGACGAGCGACGCGAGCGCGACCCGCGCGGGACGCCCCGTCGCGCCAGTCGCACCAGGCGCGCCGGTCGCACCGGTCGCACCGGTCCAGAAGATCGCGACGAATCGGCTCTCGTCACCGCTGGATCGCGCGGTCCAGACGATGAGCTCGCCGTCGTCCATCGGCTCGCGCACGACCTCCCGGC
>NZ_DATCNW010000042.1:0-6610 GCF_036565025.1 Pengzhenrongella sp. | reverse complement strand
CTGTGGATAGGCTCACGAAATGGCTGCCTGGGGGTGGATTACCGGACGTTCCGGAGATTCTCGGCAATGGTGTCCGATGCCATAGGCGTTCAGCCGCCAACCCTCCGTCGAGAAGTCGATTTCCGCCCATCCCAAGGCGCCCGGATGGGCGAATATCGACTTCTCGACGGGCGCCCTGGGTGTCCGTCGGGGGCCAGCGAGGTTCGTATCGGGCGGCGGACGTGAGGCGCGGGCCTACCGGGCCGCGAACATCAGGTGCGTGCCGCCGTCGAGCGCACCCGGTTCGGCGCAGGCGGCGACCTCGTTCGCCAGGAACCGTTCCCAGCGGACCGGGTCCGCCTCGAGCTCCGCGAGCGCGGCGGGGTCGCCGAGCGACGCCCAGTTGCTCGCGCTGGCGCCGAGCACCCGTGCCCCGCAGCGAGCGACCAGGTCCTCGACCTCCCGCGCGCGGAACATCTGGCACACGTGCCGGGCGCCGACGTGGCGCAGGTCGCCGGTGCGCAGCACGGCGTCGTTCGCGTCCTCGCCGTGCTCGGCCGCCACCCCGACGGCGCCCGGCAGCAGGTGCCGCCACGAACCGAGCGTCGACATCACCGAGGCGACCACGACGCCGTCGGGCCGGGCTATCCGGAGCAGGCCCAGCAGTGCCTCGTCGGTCCGCTCGAACGCGTACGACAGGGGGCCGCCGTACGCCAGGACGACGTCGAACTCGCCGTCGGCGAAGCGCGAGGGGTCGCAGACGTCCAGCAGCTCGCGCGACTCGACGGCGGACTCGGCGGGCGTGCCGCCGATGTAGGTGCGATTGAGATCGAGCTGCACGGGGGAGAAGTCGGTCACCACGATCCGCGCGCCGAGCTCGGCGAGCACCTGCGTGAACCGGCCCGGACCCGCCCCGACCTCGAGCACGCGCGCTCCCGGTCGCACGAACCGGGTCAGGAACCGCCGGTGCACCTCGAAGCTGGCCCGCCCGGGCAGGTCGCGCGTCAGTCGCAGCCATTCGTCCGCGCCCAGCTCGTCGTAGTAGTCGCGCATCGCGGAACGGCTCTCCAGGGACATGGCGCCCATGATGGCAGCGCCGCGGCACTGCGCCGACCCCTCGACTTCGCCATACTGGCGCGAGATCGTCGGTTTCGACCGGCGAAGTCGCGAGCAAACGGCGAACTCGGCGCCGCAGCCGTGATGATCTGTCGATCCACGCCCTGGCTGTTCGTGTAGGGGTGAAGGCCGGCATGCGGCCGGCCAGCGCCACTCGAGGAGGAGAGCACCCATGACCCAGTACCTGCTGAGCGTCTACCAGCCCGACGGGCCCGTCCCCGCGCCGGACGTCCTGCAAGCCATCTCCCGCGATCTTGACGCCTTCAACGCCGAGCTCAGGGCAGCCGGCGCCTGGGTCTTCGCCGGGGGGCTGTACCCGCCGAGCACCGCCACGGTCGTGCGGCCGAAGAACGGCGAGATCCTGCTGACCGACGGGCCCTTCGCGGAGGGCAAGGAACACCTCGGGGGATTCACCATCATCACCGCGCGCGACCTGGACTCCGCGCTCGACTGGGGACGCAGGCTCGCCCGGGCCACCACCCTGCCGATCGAGGTCCGGCCGTTCCAGGCCCAGACACAGGCCCAGGACCAGGTCCAGCCCGAGACCCAGCCCCACCGCTGACCCCGGACAGTGCCCGCCGACAACATCACCCCCGCCGAGATCGACCGGGTGTTCCGCGCCGAATACGGTCGCGCGGTGGCCGTGCTGGCTCGCGTGTTCGGTGACCTCGACACGGCCGAGGACGCTGTCCAGGACGCGTTCACGTCGGCCGTGCAGCGCTGGCCGGTCGACGGCCTCCCGCCCAGCCCGGCCGGCTGGATCATCACGACCGCCCGGAACCGGGCGATCGACCGCCTCCGTCGAGAGTCGTCCCGCGCGGACCGGCACGCCCAGGCCGCGTTGCTGCAGGCCCGCGGCGAACCGCACGAGGAGGGTGCCGTGCGTGACGACCGGCTGCGCCTGATCTTCACCTGCTGCCACCCGTCGCTCGCGACCGGCGCCCAGGTCGCGCTCACGCTCCGGCTCCTCGGCGGGCTCACCACGATGCAGATCGCGCACGCGTTCGGAGTACCGGAGTCGACCATGGCGCAGCGGATCGTCCGCGCGAAGGGCAAGATCCGCGACGCGCGGATCCCGTACCGGGTCCCGGACGAGGCCGACCTGCCTGATCGCCGCCGGGCTGTGCTCGCCGTCGTCTACCTGATCTTCAACGAGGGCTACACCGCGAGCTCGGGTGACCACCTCATCCGTGAGGATCTCTGCGCGGAGGCGATCCGCCTCGGGCGCCTCCTGGCCGAGCTCGTACCCGACGACCCCGAGGTGCTCGGGCTGCTCGCGCTGATGCTCCTCGTCGAGTCCCGCCGGACCACCCGGACCACGCCCGACGGCGACCTCGTGCTGCTCGCCGACCAGGACCGCAGCCGCTGGGACCAACCCCTGATCGCGGAGGGGCAGCGCATCGTCCGGCGTTGCCTCCAGCTCGGTCGGCCCGGCCCGTACCAGCTCCAAGCCGCGATCAACGCCGTCCACAGCGACGCGCCGGACCCGGCGGTCACCGACTGGTGGCAGATCCTGGAGCTCTACGACCAGCTTGCGCTGCTGGTCCCGAGCCCGGTCGTTGCCCTCAACCGCGCGGTCGCACTGGCCGAGGTCTCCGGGCCGCAGGCCGCACTCGGCGTCGTCGACGGTCTCGACCTCGACGGCTACTACCTCTTTCACGCGATCCGCGCCGACCTGCTCCGGCGGCTCGGCCGAGACGCCGACGCGGTGCGGGCGTACACCCGGGCGATCGACCTTTCCGAGAACGCGAGCGAGCGCGCCTTCCTCGAACGCAACCGCAGCGCGCTCCTCGGCGGCTGATGTCCACCGCGCGTTCGGCTCGCCGGGTCGATCGCACGCGAAAGATTCACCGCCGATAACTCGATCGTGTTTGGCCCGATATCTACCGCTTTGTACCGGTTATCCGGCAGGCTGTGTTCGGTGAGCCGTCGGCGCGTCGGCGCGGCCACGACGGTGCATGCACCCCGCTCCACCGCCGGCCCGAGAGGATCGTCATGCGAGCTGTCCTTGCTTCCCTTCCCCGGGCGATCGCCGGCCTCGCGATCGGTGGTCTCGTCCTTGCCGGTCTCGTTGTCGCCGGCCCCCAGCGGACCGCTTCCGCCGACTCGGCACCGGCCGACCCGACGACGCCGACCACCGTCGCGGCCGACGGACTGCCCACGACCCAGATCGACGGCGTCGCGTGGGCGCAGGCCATCGTCGGCGGAACGGTGTACGTCGCCGGGCAGTTCACGACGGCGCGACCGGCCGGCGCCGCCGCCGGGACCCAGACGGTGCCGCGCTCGGACCTGCTGGCCTACGACCTTGCCACCGGCGTCCTCGTCGACTCCTGGGCGCCGACCCTGAACGGGGCGGCCTACTCCATCGCCGGCTCGGCGGACGGGACCCAGATCTACGTCGGCGGTGACTTCACGCGGGTGAACGGCGTCGCGCAGAACCGGTTCGTCGTCCTCGATGCGATCACGGGTGAGCGCATCTCACGCTTCAACCCCAACCCCGACTCCACCGTGCGCGCGATCACCTCGACGTCGAGCACCATCTACTTCGGCGGCCGGTTCAATTCGGTGGCCGGGATCTCGCGCCCGCGCCTCGCCGCCCTCAACGCCACCACGGGAGGGCTGCTGTCCTGGCGAGCCTCGGCGCAGTCGGCCCAGGTCGACTCGATCCTCATGAGCCCGGACCACAGCAGGGTGATCGTGGGCGGCCGGTTCGATCGGATCGGCACCGTCCCCGCGCTCGGTTCGGCTGCCCTCGCGGCGTCCAACGCGGCGGTGCTCCAGTGGGACGCGAACAAGATCGTGACCGACTACGGCTACGACTCCGGGATCGAGTCCCTGACGACGGACGGGAACCTGATCTACGGCTCGGGCTTCGCATTCCTCGGGCACAACGGCGGGTACGGCAACCTCGAGGGGATCTTCGCCGCGAACCCCAACACCGGCGCGATCGTCTGGATCGAGGACTGCCACGGCGACACCTACTCCATCTATGCGGACGCCGCCCAGGGCGTCATCTACGGCGTGGGCCACCCGCACTTCTGCTCCAACATCGGTTCCTTCCCGCTCACCTCGTGGAAATTCGCCCTCGCGTTCTCCACGAAGGACGTCTCGACGATCACCCCGAACACCGTCCCGAACTACTTCGACTGGCAGGGCTTCCGGGCCCCGGCGAACCTGAACTTCTTCCCCGACATGACCGGGGGGACGTTCACCGGCACCGGTCAGGCGGCCTGGAGCATCACCGGGAGCGGTGACTACGTCACGTTCGGCGGCGAGTTCCTCACCGTCGAAGGGGTGTCCCAGCAGGGCCTGGTCCGGATGGCTCGCGCGCCGACGTCGACGAACCAGCAGGGTCTGCGCCTGACGGGTTCGGCCCTGCAGCCGGCCGGCTCGTCGCAGGCAGCCGGAACCGCGCAGGTGTCCTGGCCGACCAACTGGGACCGTGACAACGAGACCCTGACCTACGCCGTGCTGCGCGACGGCTCGAGCACGCCGCTGTACACGACGACGGCGAACTCCACCTGGTGGGAGCGTCCGCGGGTGTCGTTCACCGACACCGGCCTGGTGAACGGGCGGTCCTACAGCTACCGCATCCGGGAGAGCGATCCGTTCGGCAACACCACCACCTCGCCGTCGGTGAGCGTGGTCGCCGGCTCGAGCTCCTCGCTCGGGGCCTATGCCCTCGGGGTGATGAACGACAACCCTGCGGCCTATTGGCGACTGGGGGACACGTCGGGGTCCACCCAGGACTGGACCGGGTACGGCGACTCCTCGGTCGGTTCGGGGGTCGTTCGAGGGGTACCCGGAGCGCTGTTCGGGGACACCAACAAGGCCGCGCAGTTCACCGGGGCGTCCACGTCCCGCATCTACGGCACGCGCAGCACGGGTGCAATGAACCATTTCTCCCTCGAGGCATGGATCAAGACGACGTCGACCACCGGCGGGCGGATCGTGGGCTTCGGCGACTCCTCGACCGGCACCAGCACCAATGACGACCGGCACCTCTACCTGGGCACCGACGGCCGGCTCAACTTCGGCGTCTACCCCGCCATCACTCGGGTCATCACGACCCCGGACCCGGTCAACGACGGACAGTGGCACCACGTGGTCGCCACGCTCGGCGCGACCGGGATGCGGCTCTTCGTCGACGGGGACCTGTTGGCGGAGCGTGCGGACGTCGTCAGCGCAGGGGTCTACAGCGGGTACTGGCGGATCGGGGGCGACGCGATGAGCACCTGGCCGGGGGCCGGGGCCGACGACTTCGTCGGGGACATCGACGATGTCGCGATCTACGGCCGGGCGCTGACGCCGGCCGAGGTCGCCGCACACCACACAACGGGAACCGGCGGCGTCCCGGCGAACCTGGCGCCCACCGCGCGGTTCACCGCGACGGGTGGGGACCTCACCGCGAGCGTCGACGGGTCGACGTCCACCGACCTGGACGGGACGATCGCCTCCTATGCCTGGAACTTCGGTGACGGCGCGACCGGCACCGGCGTCACGGCGAACCACGCCTACCTCACCGGCGGCACCAAGACGATCACCCTCACCGTGACCGACAACGCCGGCGCCAGCGGCTGGACGTCCCACCAGGTCGAGGTCACGGACCCGAACGCACCGAACCAGCCGCCGGTGGCGAGCTTCACCGCGGCGGTGACCGGCCTGTCAGTCCTCGTCGACGGCACGGCGACGACGGACGCCGACGGAACGGTGACCTCCTACGCCTGGGACTTCGGCGATGGCGCCGCGGCCACGACGGCCACGGCGTCGCACGTGTACTCGTCGGACGGCCCGTACACGATCACCCTCACCGCGACCGACAACGACGGCGCCCAGGGGACCGCAACACGCACCGTCACGGTCGCCGCCGCCGCTCCGGTGCTGGCGTCCGACGCCTTCGCGCGGACCGTGGCCAGCGGCTGGGGCTCCGCCGACGTCGGCGGGGCGTGGAGCGCCACCGGCACGACGAGCGTGACGGGTGCCACCGGTCAGTACACCCTGAGCGGTGCGAGCTCGGTCGCGGAGACCCGGCTGCCGGGCGCGACCGGAACCAGCGTGCGCATTCAGGTGACCGAGAGCTGGAACAAGCGTCCGTCCGGGTCAGGCGGGTGGTTCCTGCTACGCGGGCGGATCACGAGCGGGGGTTCGTACCGACTGAAGGTCGGCCACAAGGCAACGGGCTCGGTGACCGCACGGGTCGTGCGGACCGACGCCGCGGGCGCCGAGACGGCGATCACCTCCGAGATCACCGTGCCAGGGGTCACCTACTCGGCCGGTACTCCCCTCGTGGTGCTGTTCGACGTCAGCGGAGCCTCGCCGACGGTCCTGCGGGGCAAGGTGTGGGCGGCGGCCCAGGCGGAGCCCGCCGCGTGGCTGATCCAGACCACCGACGCGACGGCGGGCATGCAGGGTCCCGGGTACACCGGGCTGGCGGCGCTCACGTCCAGCACGACCACCAACGGACCGCTCCTCGTCGCCGTAGACAACCTCACCGTGACAGGTCCCTAGCCCCCCC
>NZ_DATCNW010000041.1:0-9459 GCF_036565025.1 Pengzhenrongella sp. | reverse complement strand
ACCCAGGTCTCCTCGGTCAGGATCAACGTGACCTGAGGCGGGACGTGCGCGTCGGGCTTGTACCGCCCGGACTCCAACGCCTGGGTCGCGAGGGTGTCCAACGCGTCGGCCGTGCGCTGCCGGAAGTCGCGGTCGTCGTCGGCGGCGGGCTTGGCAGTGACGGCTTCCAGCGCGAGCTGCAGGCGGTGCCCGGCGGAGTTGTCGAGCTGGCCCTTGATCATGGTGCCCCGGGCGGTCGGGGTCAGGGTCAGGAACCGGTTCATGCGCTGGCGCTGGTGGTCCTGCTCGAGGCCGGCCGGGTCCTGCTGCGCGGCCCACCGGTCCGCCGTCGTCTCGAACGCGCCGGCGTCCATCGTCTCGGCGAGGCCCAGCAGGTGGGCCTGGCCCTCCGGCGACCGGGCCGCCTCGCGCACAGTCGGGCTCGACGACGAGGACGCGATCCGCCCGATCGCCTTGGCGTGGTCCAGCCCGATCCGGCCCTCGATGACCGCGGTCGTCGCTTCGGGCACCGCACCGAGCTCAGTGGCCTGGCGGACCTGCGCCCGCGCCACCCGCTTGCCGGTGCGCGACGTGCGCCCGCGCCACTGCTCGAACGACCCGTCGCCGGACCCCACCCACGCCTGGGAGTCCCGCTCCGCGACCAGGACCGTGGCGCGCACCGTGGTCAGCACGTCGATCGACCGGTCCAGGAACGTCAGCACCGCGCGCCGCTCCGCCGTCGCCCACGACGCCGCCTCACCCGCCACCGCCGCGAACAGACCCATCGTCTCGGCCACCGCAGCCGCCCGCGCAAGACCCACCGAACACTCCCCGGCAGGCGCATCGGGGACGTTGTCGGACGTGCCCGCTACCGTCGGCGAAGCGATCAGCGAGGCGCACAGAGCGGCGTCAGCACCGGCATCCAGATCCATCACTCGCCACCCCCTGCGGCCTAAAACTCGAACTCTTGTTCTAAAGATATCCCGTCAAACCGGACAAAGCAAGGGTTTCAGCGAACTGTTTTCAACGGGTTTTCGCCAGCCCACGAGCCCGAGCGAGGCTCTTCACGGGCCAGCCAGCGGATCTCGATGACGTGCTAACGCGGCGCCCAGCGACACCAGCGCCGACGCTCCGTCCACGGTCATCGGTTCGCAAATCTCACGCGAGGTCCAACCGCATGATCGAACGCTCGGGTGATCTTCGAACCATCTCCCGAAACTCGGCCGAGGCGAACGACGACGCATACCCCGTGCGCGTGGCGCTCGGTGAGACGCCACCGTCCAGGGGAAATGCCTCGACGACGGGCGCGCCGACCGATCGAGCGTGTGCGATGGCGGCCCGAATCAGGAGTCTGGACACGCCCTGGCGGTGGAGCCATGCACCAACAGCGACCGGCCGGGCGCCCCTCGTCGAGCAGATCGACGAACGCGGGCCATGATCGGGACGTCAGAGGTTCGATCACGATCTCGTCGGACGAGACTCTCACCGGACCACTCTCGCAACCGAGGGCAGTGCCGGCAATCCCCGTGGTGACGACCAGCGATCGCGAGCGCTCGACCGCCCCGCACGAGCTGGTCGCCACGCACGAACGGGTCGACCTGCACGAGCCGGTCGGCCTCCACGCCGGTCGGCCTCCACGCCGGTCGGCTTCCACACTGGCCGGCCTCCGCGCGCCGGCCCCTCGGCGGGTGAAATACCACCCCAACCCCCGAATCCGAGCACGCAGTAACGGCTCGATAACACGCGGCAACCGAAAATTCCCCTGCGGCCGACCAACCAGGGTCGGCGCACTTACCTCGGCAGGCCGCCGAAGTTCTGTCGGGTCGCAGGCAGGCCGCGCACGGTCGCCACGCAGCAACCGCGCGCCGCCTCGCCGTCGGCCGGTGAAGGGGTGCGAGATGGGCATTGACGCAACGGAGCGTCCGGCCACGCGGCGGCGATCGTCGCTGTGGGTGATTCTCGCCCTCGCGCTCGGCGGCTTCACGCTGCTCGGCGCACCGGCGAGCTACGCCACGACCCAGACTTCCGGCCCGGCCACCTCGCTCGCCGTCTGGGCGCCGTCGACCGTCACGGCCGGAGTCCCTTTCAGCGTGAAGGTCACCGCGAAGGACTCCTACGGGCACGCCGCGACGTCGTACCGCGACACCGTCGCGTTCACCAGCAGCGACCCGAACAAGCCACTGCTGCCGGCCGCCTACACGTTCACGAGTGCCGATGCGGGCTTCCACACGTTCGCCGGCGTCATCCTGCGCGTCGCCGGAACCCAGACCCGCACGATCACGGCGCTCGACACGCACACCGCGTCGATCAAGGGGAAGACAGGTCCGATCAGGGTCGTCCCGTGCCCGCCGTTCGGCTGCGCAGCGTACGGGTGGGGCCAGAACGTCTGGGGCCAGGTGGGCGACGGCACCACGACGGACCGATCACTGCCCGCGCGGATCGGCGACGACGCGCACTGGGCCTCGGTCGCCGCCGGCGACATCCACACGCTGGCGATCAAGACCACCGGAACGCTCTGGGCGTGGGGCTACAACGGGTCGGGCCAGCTGGGCGACGGCACGACGACGAGCCGGTCCACGCCGGCGCAGGTGGGCACCGGCACCCACTGGGCCGCGGTGGCCGCGGGCTTTCACTCGGTCGCCCTCAAGACCGACGGCACGCTCTGGGCCTGGGGGCCCAACGACGACGGCGAGCTGGGCGACGGCACGACCACGGACCGGTCGACGCCGGTGCAGGTGGGCACAGGCAACCACTGGGCGTCGGTCGCCGCCGGCTACCTGCACACCGCGGCGATCAAGACCGACGGCACGCTCTGGACGTGGGGCTTCAACGGGTCCGGACAGCTCGGCGACGGCACGACCACTATCCGGTCCACGCCGGTGCGGGTGGGCGTCGACACGCACTGGGCCAAGGTCGAGGCCGGCCAGTACCACACGGTCGCCATCAAGACCGATGGCACCCTGTGGGCGTGGGGCAACAACGAATTCGGCCAGCTCGGCGACGGCACGACGACCGGCCACCCGCGGCCGACGCGGGTGGGCACCGGCACCCACTGGGCCTCGGTGACCGCGGGCGGCTTCCACACCTCAGCGATCAAGACCGACCACACCCTGTGGTCCTGGGGCGAGAACATCTTCGGCGAGCTCGGCGACGGCACGACCACCGACCGTCACGCGCCCGTGCGGGTCGGCACCGGCACCCACTGGGCCTCGGTGGCTGCGGGCTACTTCCACACCGCGGCGGTCAAGACCACCGGCACGCTCTGGACCTGGGGCGACAACGAGAACGGCCAGCTCGGCAACGGCGCCGGCCTCGACTACTCCGCTCCGCCGCCTGCCCCGGTGCTGGCACCGGCGCAGGTGGGCATCGGCGTGCGCTGGGCGTCGGTATCGGCCGGTTTCGGTCACACGATCGGCCTCGGCCGGTGAAGGCGCCCGGCACGTCCTGACCCGCGCCGACTCCGCGCCGGCTCGCCGTCGGCGCCGCGCATCCCCTCGGCGACTCCCCAGCCCGCCGGCGCTTCCGCACGCACGCTTTGCTCATGCGAAGAAGCCTTTAGGACTTTCGACACGCACGGTCCCAACCCGAGCCTCTTAGCATTGAGGACGAGGTCGAGGGAGATCTCATCCCCACCCATCAACGACTGACTGGGAGTACCTCGTGACTGACACGCCCGAGATCGACGCACTCGTCGCCGGCGCAACAAAAGCGCTCGCCGCCTACGCGACGTTCACGCAGGCTGATATCGACCACATCGTCAAGAAGGCAGCCGTAGCGGCGCTGGACAAGCACGGTGTGCTGGCCGACCTTGCCGTGCAGGAAACCGGTCGCGGCGTCTTCGAGGACAAGGCCGTGAAGAACATCTTCGCGTGCGAGCACGTCACCCACTCGATGGCCGACCTCAAGACCGTCGGCATCATCAGCCGCGACGACCTGACCGGGATCATCGAGATCGCCGAGCCCGTCGGCGTCATCTGCGGCGTCACCCCGGTGACCAACGCGACCTCGACCGCCATCTTCAAGTCCCTGATTGCGCTCAAGACCCGCAACCCGATCATCTTCGGCTTCCACCCCGCGGCCCAGAAGTGCTCCGTCGCCGCGGCGATGGTCGTGCGCGACGCGGCCATCGCGGCCGGCGCGCCCGAGGACTGCATCCAGTGGATCGAGAAGCCCTCCCTCGAGGCGACCAACGCCCTGATGAACCACCCCGGCGTCTCCCTGATCCTCGCCACCGGCGGCAACGCGATGGTTCGCGCGGCCTACTCGTGCGGCAAGCCCGCGCTCGGCGTCGGGGCCGGCAATGTGCCGTCCTACATCGAGAAGACCGCCAAGCTGAAGCGCGCCGTGAACGACGTCGTGCTTTCCAAGGCATTCGACAACGGCATGATCTGCGCCTCGGAGCAGGCCGTCATCCTCGATGACGAGATCTATGACGCCGCGATGGCCGAGTTCGCCATCCTGCACGCCTACCGGGTGAACAAGAAGGAAAAGGCGCTGCTCGAGAAGTTCGTCTTCGGCGTCGCCGCGAATGACAAGAACTGCGCCGGCGCAAAGCTGAACGCGTCCGTCGTCGGCAAGAGCCCGGTGTGGATCGCGGAGCAGGCCGGCTTCAAGGTCCCCGCAGACACCTCGATCATCATGGTCGAGGTCGCCGAGGTCGGACCGGTCGAGCCCATGACCCGCGAGAAGCTCACCCCCGTGCTCGCCGTCCTGCGTGCCACGTCGACCGAGCAGGGCATCCAGCTCGCCGAGCAGATGGTGGAGTTCGACGGCCTGGGACACAGCGCCGCGATCCACACCCGCAACGACGCGCTCGCCGAGGAGTTCGGCACCCGCGTCAAGGCGATCCGGATCATCCGCGACGCGCCGTCGTCCCTCGGCGGCATCGGCGACATCTACAACTCGTTCATCCCCTCGCTGACGCTGGGCTGTGGCTCGTACGGCCACAACTCGGTCTCGAACAACGTCTCGGCGATCAACCTCGTCAACATCAAGCGCATCGGCCGGAGGAACAACAACTTGCAGTGGTTCAAGGTTCCGGCAAAGACCTACTTCGAGCCCAACGCGATCCGTTACCTCGCCGACATGGAGAACGTGACCCGGGTCACGATCGTGACCGACACGACGATGACGCGCCTCGGCTTCGTGGACAAGGTCCTCGACGTCCTGGCCCGCCGCGCGGACAAGGTGTCCCTGCAGATCATCGACAACGTCGAGCCCGAGCCGAGCGTCAACACGGTCAAGAAGGGCGCCGCGCAGATGCGCGCCTTCAAGCCCGACACGATCATCGCGCTGGGCGGTGGCTCGCCGATGGACGCCGCCAAGATCATGTGGCTGCTGTACGAGCACCCCGAGATCAACTTCTCGGACCTCAAGCAGAAGTTCTTCGACGTGCGCAAGCGCGCGTTCCGCTTCCCGACCCTGGGCGCGCTGGCCAGCCTGGTCTGCATCCCGACGACGTCGGGCACGGGCGCGGAGGTGACGCCGTTCGCGGTGATCACCGACACCGAGACCGGTCACAAGTACCCGCTCGCCGACTACGCGCTCACGCCGACCGTGGCGATCATCGACCCGGTCCTGACCGCGATGATGCCCAAGTCCCTCGCGGCCGACTCCGGCTTCGACGCCCTGACGCACGCGACCGAGGCCTACGTGTCGGTCTACGCGAACGACTTCACCGATGGCATGGCGCTGCAGTCGATCCGTCTGATCTTCGACAACCTCGCGATGAGCGTCAACGGCGAGCCGGGCCACCCGGACACCGCCGATGCGCGGGAGAAGATGCACAACGCCGGCACGATCGCGGGCATGGCCTTCGGGAACGCGTTCCTCGGGATCGTGCACGCGATGGCGCACACGCTGGGCTCGACCTTCAAGCTCGTGCACGGGCGCACCAACGCGGTGCTGCTGCCCCACGTGGTCCGCTACAACGGCTCCATCCCGACCAAGCTCACCAGCTGGCCGAAGTACGAGAACTACGTCGCCCCCGAGCGGTTCCAGGCCATCGCGGCCATGCTCGGGCTCCCGGCCGCGACCCCTGCCGAGGGCGTGGAGTCCTACGCCGTCGCGCTCGAGGCACTGCGCTCGAAGGTCGGCATCCCCGCGTCCTTCGCCGCGTGGGGCGTTGACGAGGCCGAGTTCATCGGTCGCCTCGACGAGGTCGCCATGGGTTCGTACGAGGACCAGTGCGCACCGGCCAACCCGCGGATGCCGATGCGCGCCGACATGAAGGACATCATGACGGCGGCGTACTACGGCACCTCGCTCGAGGAGGTCCGCAGCCGCCACATCCAGCGCGACGCCGAGCCGGAGGCCCCGGCCGAGTCCGCCACCGACGAGGTCGCCCCCTCGGGTGACGCCGCGGAGGTAGTCGCAACCGCCTGACCAGCCCCACCGCTCGATCCGGTGCCCTGCTCGCAGTCCTGCGAGCGGGGCACCGGCGCGTAGGAGGGCACAATGGACGTTTCGACGATCGTGAAGGAGCTCTCTCTTGCGCATCATCCGCGTTACTGCAATCACCGCCGCCGTCGGCACCGCCCTGGCTCTCGCCCTGGGGGGCTGTGCACAGATCAACGACGTCAAGCATTCGGTGTCCTCCGCGGTCAGCGACGCCAAGACGAGCGCCGACCAGGCGCGCAGTGCGATCGACGACGCGCGTGCCCAGCTCAACTCCCTCTCGCCGGACGATCGGGCCAAGGTCGAGGACGCCATCGGCTCCTCGACGACGGCGATCAAGGACGCGACGGCTGCCCTCGACAAGGCGTCCAAGGACGCCGGCGCAGCCAAGAGCTCGGTCACTGACGCCGAGAAGTCCCTCGCGGACGCGAAGACCAAGCTCGATGCCGCTTCCGCCCAGGTCGGCGGCGCCTCGAAGCCCGCGCTCGACGCGCTCTCGACCAAGATCGACGAGCTGAGCAAGCAGCTCAAGTCCACCCAGAGCTGACCCACCCGAGGTCCGTCCGGGCTGCCTCACCCGTTCGGATGGACCTCGATGGGCCAGTCGGTGGAACGGGAGAAAAATTCACCCCTAGAACCTTGTCATGGGTGCGGTTTGCGCCGATCACTCATCTATGACCATCCACACGGCCCGACAGACCCACCGGCGGATCTCCCCGCCCGAGTGGTGGACCGTCGCGGCGTGGGCGTCGCTGGGCCTGCTCGTCATCTCCGGCCTCGCCGGCGCGGTCGGCCTCGGCTGAGCGACCCGGTCGCCCTCGGTCCGCTCGCCCCGAGCGCAAGGCCAGCAGGTCCCGGCGAACCGGCCGGCTCAATAAGTATCCTCACCTGATGACTCGCGCGACTGCCCCCATCTCCCCGCTCGGACCGCGGCGCGAGGTTCCCGGCCGATGGCACGACGTCGTGCGGGCGACCGGGCTGCTGGCGGCCGACGGCTCGACCCGGCCCACGATATTCGCCGAGATGTCCGCCCTCGCCGCTCGCACCGGAGCGATCAACCTCGGCCAGGGGTTCCCGGACGTCGACGGACCGGAGTCCGTGAAGCGGGCCGCGATCGAGGCCATCGAGGCGGGCCACAACCAGTACCCGCCGGGTGCGGGAATTCTTGCGCTGCGCCAGGCCGTCGCCGCCCACCAGCACCGCCGGTACGGCCTCGAGGTCGATCCGGAGACCGAGGTGCTCATCACAACCGGCGCGACCGAGGCCCTCGCGGCGGCCGTCCTCGCGCTCGCCGGGCCCGGGGACGAGGTCCTGACGCTCGAGCCGTACTACGACTCGTATGCCGCGGTGATCGCGCTGGCCGGCGCGAGGCACACCACGGCACCGCTCGTCGCAGGCCCGGGCGGCTTCCGCCTCGACGTGGCCGCGCTGCGCGCCGCCTTCACCGACGCCACCCGGATCGTCCTGCTGAACACGCCGCACAACCCGACCGGGGCGGTGCTCACGCGCGCCGAGCTGGACCTGGTGGCGAGCCTCGCCGTCAAGCACGACGCGATCGTGCTCACCGACGAGGTCTACGAGCACCTCGTGTACGACGACGCGGTGCACATCCCGTTCGCGACGCTGCCCGGGATGGCGGGCCGGACGCTCACCGTCTCGTCGTCGGGCAAGACCTTCTCGTTCACCGGCTGGAAGATCGGCTGGGTGAGCGGGCCGGCGCCGCTCGTGGAGGCCGTGCGGACCGTCAAGCAGTTCCTCACGTACGTCTCCGGCGCCCCCTTCCAGCCGGCGATCGCGACCGCCCTGACCGACGACGGCGCGACCGCCTGGGTGCACGACCTTGCGATCTCGCTCGGTCGCCGCCGGGACCTGCTCTGCGCGGGCCTCGAGCAGGCCGGATTCGCCGTGGTACGCCCCCAGGGGACCTACTTCGTGGTGGCCGACGGCGCCGGGCTGGGCTTCGACGACGGCGCCGAGCTGTGCCGGCGCCTGCCCGAGCTCGCGGGGGTCGTGGCGGTACCCGTGAGCGCGTTCACCCGCGCGGGCTCGGCGGCCGACGACGCGCTGGCGTCATCGGTGCGTTTCACGTTCGTCAAGCAGGAGTCCGTGCTGCGCGAGGCCGTCGAGCGGCTTGCCGCGCTCAAGGGTCACTGACCGCGGCTCAGCACCCCGAGCCGATGCCTCGCCGCCTGCATTATCGCTGGTGGCGACGATTTCACCCCAAAACACCGCAAACCCACCGGCCAGATTCACCTATCGTAGAAACGACGGGCCAGGGTGCAGCGCGACGCGCGGAAACCCCCGGTCGTGTCGTTGCCGTCGGTGTGTCCCTTTGCCATGAAGCGCGCCTCGGCTCTGTTTCTTCGGGGCTGAAGTTACCGATCCTTGGGGGGTAGCACGGTGCATGACATCGAGGCCGGCGACCGGCTCCGAGTCGTCGTGGGGGAAACTTCGCCCCGGCCCGAGGCGCTCGTCGGCGGTCCGCAGCTGGCGGCGGCCGGGGTCGACGTGGTCGCCCGAGCCAGCCGCTATTCCGACCTCGCGCTCGCGATTCGCGGCGGCTCGCCCGACGTCGTCGTGCTCGCCGCGGGTCTCTGCGCCGTCGACGGCGAGATCCCCGAGGCACTCCGGGGCGCGTTTCCCCTCGTTCCGGTGGTCGTGGTGACTGCCGCCTACAACGACGACGAACTGCTCCGCATGCTGCGCGGGGGCGTGCTGGGCTACCTGAGGCACGACATGGCGCCGGACAGCATGGCGCGGGCCCTGTTCGGCATCCTCGCTGGAGAGCCGGCCATTCCGCGCGCCCTCGTGGCCCGGGTACTGGACGAGCTGAGACGGCTCGCACCGGCGCGCTCCCGCCTCGCCCTGCCGCAGGCGCACCTGACGGAGCGCGAGTGGGACGTGCTGGAGCTCCTCGTCCAGGGCCTGCACACGAACATCATCGCCCAGCGCCTGTTCATCTCCCCGGTCACTGTGCGATCACACGTCGCCGCGGTGATGCGCAAGCTCGGGGTGCGCAGCCGCGCCGCAGCGATCAGTCACGTGCTGCGGGCGTGACGCTCCGCGGCGTTGAGGAATCTCAAC
>NZ_DATCNW010000040.1:0-6703 GCF_036565025.1 Pengzhenrongella sp. | reverse complement strand
CTGTGGATAGGCTCACGAAATGGCTGCCTGGGGGTGGATTACCGGACGTTCCGGAGATTCTCGGCAATGGTGTCCGATGCCATAGGCGTTCAGCCGCCAACCCTCCGTCGAGAAGTCGATTTCCGCCCATCCCAAGGCGCCAGGATGGGCGAATATCGACTTCTCGACGGGCGCGGGCCAACTCTCGGCCGGCGTCTCGTGACGCTCGGTGGATGGTGGATGGCGCAGGCTGCGTCAGCCGATGTCGGGCAGCACCCGCAGGACCCGCACGAGCGGTGCCGCTCGACGCGCTTCGGTCGGACTTCTGAGGGTTCCTACCGGTTCGATCAGCGCGAGCGCGCCAAGGTGAGCGCTGTCGGGATCAACGTCGCGCACGTGCACCGAGGTGACCGGCTCGGGGAACGGCCAGCCGGTGAGATCGCCGCTCACCGGGTCGAGGGAGAGGGTCCGCGGATCCTGGGTCAGGCCGTGACCTGTTGCCTTGAGGACGGCCTCCTTGCGCACCCACAGCCGCCCGGCAGCCAGGGCGACGTCGGGCTCGGACCGCGCTCGGGCTTGCTCCTCGGGGGTCGCGGCTGTGTCGAGCACCTCCCCGGCGCGCTCGCTATCGAACGCGGCGCGAGGTTCGACGTCAAGACCGACCCGGCCGCGCAGGGCGCAGGCGACTCCGACGACGGAGCCCGCATGCGTGAGGGACAGGTCGACGGCTCGGTCAGGCGAACCGCCGTCGGCCCGGTAGCCCGGCGCCGCCGTGACGTGCGGGCGCCCGTGCTGCCGCCCGCAGTCGCACGCCCGGTCGATCGCGACCTGCGCGGGGTCGACGCCGAGCGCCGCGGCCGCGACCTGCCGGAGCAACCAGGCACCTGTCAGAGAACGGGCACGGTCTTCGGGTCGGCGCAGCCGGGCGACCCGCTCGCGCTCAGCTACCGGGCTCACGGCGACGGCGACATCGTGCTCGAGGCTCGGGCACCACACGACGAGGGCGCCACCGACGGGCACCGAGAGCGTCGACGGGTCGAGCGTCAGGGAAAGGACTTGTGCCCGACCCGCGCGGGCGGGTTGGGTGACCTGACTGTCCTTCGGCACACCCGCGACTCTAGTTCCGGCGCGCCGCCGATCGGACCGGCGATCAGCGATCAGCGAGGAACTTCAATGCCTTTCACCACCCGCCAGGCCACCGTGTTTCTCGAGGAGCACTACCAGGAAACGATCGACGGCGTGGCGGTCCTCGGCGCGGGCGTCTGGTCCGAGGCCTTTTCCTTCCGCCGGGCCGGCAGCGACTTCGTGCTGCGCCTCGGCGCCCACCGCGAAGACTTCGGGAAAGACCAGCTGGCTGCCGGATTCAGCGCCAATGCGCTGCCCATACCGAGAGTTCTCGAGATCGGCCGAGCATTCGATGGCCATTTTGCCGTCTCAGAACGAGCCTTCGGTGTGATGCTCGACGAGCTCGACCCCGGTGCCATGCAGCAGGTGGTCCCGTCCGTTCTCGAGATGCTCGACGCCGCCCGCATGGCCGATCTGTCCGCCACCCGCGGCTATGGCGGGTGGGACGCGACCGCGGGGAACGCGCCCCACCACACCTGGCGCGAGTATGTGCTCGCGCTGGCGAGCGCCGAGGACGTCCCCACCAGCCGCATCGCGGGTTGGCGGCGGCACCTGGAGTCGTCACCCGCCGCGATCGCCGCGTTCCGCACGGCGGGCGAGCACCTCGGCGAGCTGGTCCGGTACTGCCCGGAGGGCCGCCACCTCGTCCACGGCGACCTGCTGAACAGGAACGTCATGGTGACCAACGGTCGGATCAGTGCGGTCTTCGACTGGGGAAATGCTGTCTACGGTGACTTTGTGTACGACCTGGCGTGGTTCGTGCAGTGGGCGCCAGAGTTCCCCGCGATGCGTGGCATCGACTGGGAGGCCGAAGCGACGCGGCACTATGGACGCATCGGGCTGTCCGTGCCCCACCTTCACGAACGTCTCCTTTGCTACCGCCTCTACATCGCATTGGACAGCCTCATCTATCTCGCCTTCACGGCCCGCCTCGAGGAGCTCGAGCTCGAGGCGGCGAGAATTCTTCGGCTCACCGGGTCGTAGCAGGGCAGCTGCCGGCGGTCAGCGGAGCGCTCAGTTGCGTGCAGCGCCGAACCGCTTGCGGATGCCGGCGAAGAAGCCACCGAGCGGGTACTGCCGGCCGAGCGCGAGGAGCCGCGCCAGCAGACCGCGCTGGTCCATCACCTTGATCATGGACCTCCCATTCAACGTGACTGCGATCCGCACCCGATGCTCAGCGGGGCCCGGCGGCAAGCACACCCGCGCCGATCTCGGTCGTGCCCTCGGCCAGACAACTCTGTCAGGTTCACGCGTTCGCCGTCGTCGTCCGCCGGAGGAACACGGCGACCAGGCCGGCCGCGACCAGGCACAGGGCGGCGTTCACCGTGATGGCGGTGCTCACCCCGTGCAGCATCGCACTCGGGCCGCGCGCTCCCGAGAGGTGGATCTGCGCGGCGACCACCGCGGACATCACCGGGATGCCGAGCGTGATGCCGACCTGCTGGCTCATGGTGGCCAGACCGGCGGCCAACCCCTGCTCGTCGTCGGGCAGCCCGGTGGTCGCGGTGACCATGAACGCGACGATCGCGACCAGGTTCGCCACGCCGCCGACGAAGGTCGCGACCAGCAGCAGGTAGATCCAGCCCGGCTGCTGGCCGAGGAAGATCAGCGGGGTGGTCGCGGCGCCCTGGACCACGAGGCCGACGACGATCGCCCGTCGCGCGCCGATCGCGCCGATCACCCGGGGCGCGGCGAACCCACCGAGCACGGTCCCGGCGCCCAGCACGGCGAAGGCGAGGCCCGCGGCCAGCGGGGAGTAGCCGAGCACCTTCTGCAGGTACAGGGTCAGCAGGAAGACCAGCGACGTCTCGGTGACGAACGCGAGCAGGCCCGCGACGTTGCCCCAGGCGACCGTGCGCCGGGCCAGGATCCGGATCGGCACCATCGGGTCGGCGACCCGGGTCTCGATCAGCACGAACAGGCCAAGCAGCGCGAGGCCCACCAGCAGCGGACAGTACGCACCCGGCGCTCCCCACGACATCTGGCCCGCGGCGGTGAGCCCGTACACGACGGCGAGCAGCCCGAGAGTGACGGTCATCGCGCCGGGGACGTCCAGGCGTGCGCGGCGCGCCGGCCGGCTCTCCGTCAGGACGGCGGGCGCCACCACCAGGACGACGAGCGCGACGGCCACATTGAGGTAGAACGCCCACCGCCAGCTGAGCAGGTCGGTGAGGACCCCGCCGAGGATCGCGCCGGTGGTGAAGCCGGCCGCCATCAGGGCGCCGTTGAGGCCCAGGGCGCGCTCGCGCCGCGGGCCCTGCGGGAAGGAGGTGGTCAGCAGGGACAGCGCAGCGGGCGTCACCGCGGCCGTCGCGAGGCCCTGCGCGACGCGCGCGACGATCAGCATGGCGGGCGTCGTCGCGAGCCCGCCGAGCAGCGACGACAGCCCGAGCAGGGCGATGCCGATCAGGAACAGGCGGCGGCGACCGACCAGGTCGGCGACGCGGCCGAACAGCAGGGTGAAGCCCGCGGCGCACAGTGCGAACGACGTCGCCACCCATTGCAGGTTCGCCAGTGAGAACCCGACGTCGGCGCCGATCGCCGGCAGCGCGACGTTCAGCACCGAGAAGTCGACCGCCAGGGTGAAGCTCGCGGTGAGCAGCACGGCGAGCACGAGACGCTCGCGGCCCGTGATTCGTGGCCGGCGCGCGGTGTCGGGCCGTGGGTCGTCGGTCGGTGCAGCGTCGGTCGGCGTTGTCGCCTGGTCGAGGTCGGTCATGTCGTGGGGGTCCTTCCGGGGTCGGCGGCGGACGGGCTCGGCCGTCCGCCGACCACCCTCGGCGCGCGGGATGCCGTCAGCCAGATCCCTGCCCTGCCAGCCAGCGCGCTGCCTAGCACCGACAGGGTCAGGCAGCGCGCCGGGCACCGGTCACAATGGGCGCCATGCGCATCCCCGAGCCGCCGCCCGCCGGAACGCTCGGACACTTCCTGCGCAGCCGCCGCGCCCGGCTCACGCCCGAGGGGGTCGGTCTCGTCTCCTACGGTGCGCGGCGCGTCCCGGGCCTGCGCCGCGAGGAGCTCGCTCAGCTCGCCGGCGTCAGCGCGACCTACTACACCCGCCTCGAGCAGGGGCAGAGCACCAACGCCTCCGAGTCGGTCATCGACGCGCTCGCCTCGGCGCTTTCCCTGGACGACGACGAGCGCGGCCACCTCCACGACCTCGCGCGGCCCGCCCGCACGAAGCGTCGCCGCGCCGCGCGGCCCGACCTGGCCCGCCCCGGCACGGTGCGCCTGCTCACCGCGATGACCGACGTGCCGGCGGTCGTGCTGGGACGGCGCACCGAGGTGTTGGCGTGGAACCGGCTCGGCCACCTGCTGGTGGCCGGCCACGTCGACGTCGAGGCGCCCGGACGTCCGGCCGATCGGCCGAACCTGGCCCGGATGCTGTTCCTCGACCACCACACGCGCGAGCTGTACCCCCGGTGGGAGGAGGAGGCGGCACGCGCCGTCGCGTCGTTGCGCCTGGTCGCCGGCCAGTTCCGCGCTGACGTCGAGCTCGCCGCGCTCGTCGGCGAGCTGGTGCTGAAGAGCGACGAGTTCGCGGCCCTGTGGTCCAAGCACCCGGTCCGCAGCTGCGTGTCCGGCACGAAGCACCTGCGCCACCCTGTCGTCGGCGCGCTCGAGCTCGAGTTCGAGATCCTGCACCTGCCCGACGCCGGCGGGCACCGGCTGATGACCTACACGGCGGGACCCGGCACGCCGTCGGAGTCGGGGCTGCGGCTGCTCGGGACGTCGAGTAGGGTCGAGGGCGGGGTCCGGTCTGCATCGGCCGTCGGGTAGACCGCGCATTCAGCGTCCTCGCGGTCCTGCTGGTCCGCTGCGGGCTCTGTTGCCGGGCGACCGCTCACGCCCGGTGGCTGCTCGACTCAACCTCGACCGAGTCGACCCGCCCCGGGGCGTGCCTCCCGCGCAGGATCGCAAGCAGGTCCTCGAGCGCGGCCCGGTCGCCGCGTGCGACGACCTCGACGCTTCCGTCGTCGAGATTCCGCGCGGATCCGGTCAGGCCCAGCCGGTCGAGCTGGTCGGAGGTCCACCAGCGAAAGCCGACGCCCTGCACGCGACCGCGCACCCGCACGCGCAGGACCTCGACCGCACTCGGCTCAGCCACGTTCTGAAGATTACTGCGGCGAGATTGTCGAAGCGATCCAGGGCCGCGCGCGTGACAGCGAGCCAGTAACGCGCCGGTAACGCCGTGCCGCCCACGATGGTCCCGCGCAGCGCCATGCGCGTCCGCTGCGTTGCCAGCCGGGGGCGGAGGTCGCGCGGCCACGCGGAACGGGAGGGTCCGATGACCCCAGCCAGCCTGCGCGGCCCGATCTCAGCCGGGCGCCTCGTGCTCGTGTCGATCGTCCTGGTGGCGTCATTGGCCGCCTGCAGCGGTCCGGGCCAGGGCGGCTCGGGCGAAGCGAGCGCGTCGTCTTCGGCGACCGGCAGCGGTTCTGGGGCGAGCTCGGACCAGAGCGGGTCGGGCGGCGGGGGTGGAGGCAGCAACAAGGGCGGAGACGACGGCTTCGCCTACCTGCCGTGGGGACCCACGGATCCACCGATCCCGGAGCAGTACGCAGCCCTCGCCGGTTCGTCCGGCGCCGCGCCGCGCTGCGCGCCGGACAACCCGGTCGGTGGGGACTTCTGGGCCGTCGCGGCCGCCGTCTGCCGGGCGATCACTGCCGGCGGCCAGTGGCCGACGACGACCACGGTCCCCGCGCCGCCGTCTCCGGAGAATGCGTACCAGGCGTGCCTGAACGACGAGCTCGCGACGATGCTGAGCGCGGCGCTGAGCTGGCACGCCGACAACCCGGATCGCCAACCGAACGTCTCCTTTCCCGAAAGTTCGACGGTGTCGCCGTGCCAGAGCCGGGTTTACGACGTCTCGGTGCTCAGCGACTCGGATTCCCCGATCTCCGGGGCGAACCAGGTCCCCGTCGCCGTCGTCTACTCCGGTAGCGGGACAGCCGCGGACGTCACCGTGGACGGGCAGCCGCCGGAGGACTTTGCCGACGACTCGGGTCCTGGCGCCGGGGTCAACACGCTCACTGTCCTGGTTCCCCAGCAGAGCGACCCGCACACCGCCCAGATCGCGTTCACCACCGGCCGCGGGCCACTGACCACAAGCGTGGACGTGCCGGGCAACGGTGGGTCGGGTTCGACGTCCCCCGGCACGCAGTCCCCGTCCGACGACACGTCGACCTCGTGACCGACTCGCCCGAGACTGCGGAGCCTCGCGGGGTCACCCGACAGGATGTGTTCTCCGTGCTCGGCGGACTCGGCGCGATCCTCACGCTGGTCACCGCCGTGCTGTTCTACTTCGGATGGGCGCGCAGCTTCGCCCAGGCACGCGCCATGGGTATCGACGTGAGCCTGTTCGGCTTCTCGTCCCAGGACTACGTGCTGCAGAGCATCAACTACCTGTACGTCCCGCTGCTCGTGCTCCTCGGACTCGGGCTCGGCTGGCTCTGGCTGCACTCGCGGGTCGTGGCGCTGCTGCGCTCGGACCTCCTGGCGGTCCCGCGTCGTCGCGAGCTGGTCACGTCATGGGCCTTCTGGCTGACCGTCGCGGCGGGTGCGCTGGCGGTGGGCAGCGTCCTGTTCACCGTCGAGA
>NZ_DATCNW010000039.1:0-10717 GCF_036565025.1 Pengzhenrongella sp. | reverse complement strand
CGCGCCCTCACGCTGCTCACCGAGGAACTCAACGCCCAACCCGCCAACCTGCCCGGCGACCGCCGACCCTTGACCTACCTCATCGCCGCGGCATCAATCACAACAGTCAGCCCGGCACTACTTCCGGAGGTCTGAGCCTGCTGCGACGGCGCTGGTCCTGTCGATGAGTTGGCGTGAGGTGATGGTTTCCACGAACCAGTACATGTCTCCGGCATCGGCATGCTCGAATCCGCCACACATGATCCGGTTCGGCTGCTCTCCTTGCTGCGGGGGTTGAAGAGAGAGGCCATTGGGTGCCGGGTATTGGATCTCCGACCGGCGGTACGACGTCCCGGTGAGGAAGAAGCCCGAGCCGCTTTCAAGAGGCCCGAGGCGTGCGTTGTCGCGCAGCGAGCCGTCCGGATCTGGCCAGTAGGGCTTGTCGAAGGAGATGACTAGATCGACGTCCCAGGCTTCGTTGGGCTTCAGCACGTCCGACATCCTGGCTCCGCTCTGGTGGTCGGCGAGGTCTGGCGCTTGGCCAGAGACAGCAGCGACGCGGTACTGCGGCTGCTGGAGGTGCCATGTCCGGCGGAGCCGCGCTATGCGGAAGGCGCGGTCGGCAACCTGCTGACCGTCGAACGCGAGGCCCTTCGGTGGCACGCGTCCGTGGAGGACGAAGTCTCCCTGCGCCTTCACCAATTCAACGCGCTTGCGGTCAATCTTGATGTGGAAACGGGGACTGGCGAGCTCTTCTTTGGGGCCGTGGAACGAGAGGTGCGCAAAATCGCCACGGCCGACGGCATCCAAGTAGAAGCCAGATTCCTTGGCGGTGATCCCCCAGACGTCGCCGAGCGGAGGTGAACCGCCTGCAGTCAGAACGAGCAGGATCTTGGTCGTCATCTAGGCATGTTGGCATGACGACGTTGTGCGAGCAGGAGTTCCATAACCTCCCGACGGTCGGCTAGTTCGTGAAGATCGCCGCGTCGTGCGTGAAGTCCGGGGACACCTGGAGGACGAGGTCCTTGGGGTCGGCTACACCGTAGGCGGGGTGCGGCCAAGGTAACGCAAAAGGGGCCATGAATTGACCATGAGGGACGAGAACCCGCTTGGGCCAGTGACCTGCGGCGACCTTCCCTGCGATCATCGCTCCGCTCGGGCTCGTTGTCCGGTAGGTCGAAGTGGCGAGACATGACGGCGCCAGTGGCCGGGGCTCGTCTCAGACCTACGACTCGTCCTCGGCGGGCGTGTCCGGGTCGCTCAGGGTTCTACGGCCCCTTTCCGCCGTATCCCGTTCATACCCGTGAGTCGGGCGGTCGGGCACCAGCCACACGAGCACCGCACAAGCCGCAGCTCCGACCACACGACCCGAGTAGCTAGTCTCGCCATAACATCGCATCCTCGGCGTTCGCGCCTGGGTGTGCTCGCGCATGTCAGACCCGCAACGCCGCCCTACACGGGTCACGACGCCGTTGTGGTCAGCCGCTTTGTTGTCTGTCGAGGTAGCTGGCGATGGCCTCGCGCATGACCTCGGAGGGCTTCAGGTGGGCGCGGCTGGTGTAGGCAGTCAGGCGCTGGTCCAGGTCCGTTGGCAGGCGGACCTGCCGGGCGCGGGACTTGCCTGTTCCGGTGGTGCCGGTCAGGGTGGGGCGGCCGCGGCCGCGGCCGCGGCTGGTCGTGTTCAGCTCGTTGCGGGCGAAGGCCTCGAGCGGGGAGTCCTGGGCTGGGTCAGCGGGTAGCGCGGCAGCCAGCAGTGCGCGGACGCTCTCGTGGCGGGTGTCGCGGGTTGCGGGCGTGCTGGTCTTGGCTGCCTCGGCAAAGGCTGCGGTGGATTCTGGGGTCTGGGCCCAGTCGGCGAGAGCGTCGTAGTCCATGTCGTCGGTGTCGGTGTTGTTGGCGGGACGGGTGTTCTGCATGATCGGTGCTCTCCTGGTGGCGAGAGTCGCTGTGACGGGCACTAGGTGAAGAGGTCGAGGTTGCGCTGCTGCGCGGCCTGGACGTGGAAGATGACCAGCGTGCGGCCTTGTTTGACGACCATGACTTCGATCAGCGGGACCAGGGCGTCGGGTGTAGCCGGTGGGCCGATGTAGAGGTCCGGCGCCGGTCCTGACGTGCGGCTGGCGGCGGTGAGCGGCCCGTAGCGACGGTTCAGCATTGCGTGGATGGCGTCCTGCTCGGTGTAGCCGTGGCGTGCGGCCGACGTGGTGAACTCGATCCCCTGCATATCAATACTGTAGCACAGTATTGGGTTATTTTGATAGTACCAAAATACTCCGGTGGGGGGTTCGGGGCAACCCGGGCGCCGGCCGGTGCCGGCCAGGGGCCGTCGGTCGTTAGCGTGACTTTTCGTTCCGATGTTCCAATTAGCCGCAATTTCATCTGGTGGGCTACTGCGGTCAGGCTGAACATCGTGGGATGCGGCCCCCGTTGATCAGGACCCTATCTTCTCCGATGTGTCCATGACGTGGGCCGTCTCGACGAGACCTTCGCGCGGATGCTGAGGTGCTCCTGACCTGCGCGTTTGCACTCTGACTTCATCCGATGAAGGATTCCTTCATCGGACGTAAGCGATGGAGGGTGGCTTTTTGATGGTCGGGAAGAGCCTCGCGGCGGGGGCGGCGGGGCTGCATCTGATCGATGGTCTGCCGTTGCTGCGGCCCGACGAGCAGGTCTTCACGGCCATGCTGGACGGCTGGCGCAACCAGCAGCTCGCCCGGAACCTCGCGTTCTCCACGATCGAGAGCCGCGAGAAGGCCGTGCGCGCGTTCACTCGTCATGCGGATGCGTTCCCGTGGGCGTGGTCGCCGCAGATGGTCGACGAGTGGCTGGGTGATCTGCGCTCGGTCCGGGACCTGCGCCGCTCGACGCTGCGGAACTACCAGGGGACCATCCGCTCGTTCTGCGCCTTCATCACGGACGCCGCTTACGGGTGGGCCGACACGTGCCAGGAGCGGTTCGGCACCCATCCGGTGCAGGTGGTCCACGAGTGGAACACCGCGGTGCACGTTGAGGAGGCCGAGGCGGATCCGTCGAAGCGTGCCGTGACCCGCGGGGAGCTGCGGGCGTTCTTCGATCACGCGGACGCCCAGGTCGACCGGGTCCGCGGGCGCGGGCGCAAGGGCTGGCTGCCGGCGTTCCGCGATGCGATGCTCTTCAAGACCGCGTACGCCTTCGGTCTGCGCCGCAACGAGACGCGGATGCTGGATGTCGCGGACTTCGGGCGCAACCCGCGGGGCGCGGAGTTCGGGGACTACGGCGTCCTCTACGTCCGCCACGGCAAGGCGAAGAAGGGCTCCCCGCCCAAGCGCCGCAGCGTGCTGGCGGTCTTCGACTGGACGGCGGAGCTGCTGGAGCAGTGGACCGAGGAGGTTCGCCCGCTGTTCTCTACGGCCGGCCCCGGGGCCTTGTGGCCCTCGGAGCGATCCGCGCGGGTGGGGTTCTCCCAGATGAACACCCGCTTCGGCGCCTACCGGGACGCCCTGGGCCTGGACGCGGGCCTGGACTTCCATTCCTTTCGCCGGTCCTACGTCACGCACCTGATCGAGGACGGCCTTGACGCCCGGTTCGTCCAGCAGCAGCAGGTCGGTCACGAGCATGCGTCGACGACCTCGATCTACACGTGCGTATCTTCGGACTTTCGGACCAGGACCCTGCGCAGGACCCTGGACGCCACGATGGACGCCGCCCTGCGGCCGGAGAGGAACACCTGATGAAACGTCACGTCGCCTACCAGTGGCGCCTGCGTGAGGTGATGGCCACCAAGGGGATCTTCACCGCCACCGACCTGTCGCCCCTACTGGCTGAGCGGGGCATCGCCCTGTCCTCGGTGCAGGTCTGGCGCCTCGTGACCCAGGTCCCCGCACGACTCTCGCTGCCGGTCCTGGCCGCGCTCTGCGACGCCCTGGACGTGACCCCGGCCGACCTGATCGCGACCCGGGCCGAGACCGTGACCCCGCGGCGCACCGCGGTCGCGGGCGCGGAGGTCGTGGACCTGGCGGCCACGATCCGGCCCAAGCGCGCCAGGATCACCCCGGAGCGATGAGTCCCAGCTACGACACCCTCGAGAAGCACGAGCGGTGGTACATACGCACCTGCGCCCGCTGCGGGCGACGAGCCGGGAAGGCCGCGAACTGGTCGGACGGCCCGATCTGCCGGACCTGCCTGGACAAGGCCACCCGAACACGCGGAACCTGCCCCGGCTGCCAGACCGAACGGCTGCTGCCCGGTCGCGATACCGCCGGGACGGCGATCTGCCGAGACTGCGCGGGAATCACCCGCGACTTCTTCTGCGACCGCTGCCGCTTCGAGGGGCGCCCGCTCGGCGGGCGGCTCTGCGAACGGTGCACCCTCACCGACCAGCTCACCGCGGCGCTGGATGACGGCACCGGCCACATCCACCCACCCCTGGTCCCGCTGTTCGACGACCTGCGCAACATGCCGCGCCCTCGCGGCGGACTGGCATGGATCGCCAATCCCCAGCCCCGGGCCCTGCTGCAGGACCTCGCTGGCGGCCGGCTCGCACTGACCCACGAAGCGTTCGGGCTGCTGCCGAACTGGCGGACCGCCGGCTACCTGCGCGACCTGCTCATGCAGTGCGGCGCACTGCCCTCCGTCGACCGCCAACTCCTGTTCTTTGAGAGGTGGCTCGCCGAGCATCTCGCCGCCGTCGCCGACCCCGCACATGCCCACACTTCGCCGCTTGGGCACCAACTCCGCAACCTTCGGGCTGGAGCGGACAAGGGGCCATTCGGTAAGTCTCCGGCGCACGTGGCGCCAGCAGTTCACCCAGGCCGAATCGTTCCTGATCTGGCTCGCCGACAGCGGCGTCCTCCTTGAGGGTGCCCGACAGGTCGACCTGGATGCCTGGCACACCGAGAAGTACGCCACCCGCCGACCCACGCAAGCATTCCTGAGCTGGGCCATGAAGGCCGACCGCATGCCCACCCTGACCGGATCTTCCCCGGTCGCCGAGCCGGACAGGCCATGGACCCGATCGCGCTCTGCGACCTGCTGCGCAGGGCCGGGGTCCCAGCACAGCACGGACGAACGGCCGCGATCAGGCAACTCGTCCTGCAGATGCCAGCACCCGTAGTGGCCCAAGCCTTCGGCTATCACGAGGCCAGCGCGACCAGGATCGCCACCGAGGCCGGATCTCCCTGGAGCGGATACGCCCCCGGCGACCACACCCGATAGCCATCGGTCACCCCGACGGCGACGAAGCAAGCAAGCGACCGACCGACCGACAACGGAGGTTGTTCTCTCATGGCCTCGCGGCGAACCACCCCGCCAACAAACCAACCCATCTCGATCATCCAACGACTCCGCGAGGTCGCCGCCCTCGAGGCCGCGGCGCGAGACCAACGGTTCGACCTGGTCGCTCAGTTGCGCACCGAGCACGAATGGAGCTGGCAGCAGATCGGCGCCGAACTCGGCATCACCAAGCAGGGAGCAGTCAAGGTCTATGCCGAGCACGTGCAGGACCTTGCCCGCCGCAAGACGGCGGCCGACCGGGCGCGGTTCGATACCGTGCGACCCTCCGCGCCGGTCGCATCCCCAGCCGTAGACGTGCCACTCGACCTCGACGACGGGGATGGTGCTCCTGGGGGTGCTCAGCCGTGCGGACCAGAGGAAGTCGAGCCGCCTACTGGGGAAGGCTCTGCATCATGGTGATCAGTTCATCGCGGCCGTAGCCCTGGCGTCGGGCGAAGTCGAGGAGCTCGTTCATCCGGGCGAGCACCGCGCCGCGTTCGGGTGTCCCCGCGACGGTGATCGCCTTGCCGCGGCCCAGCTCGAGCAGGCCCTCCTCCCGCAGGAGCCGCAGCGCCCGCAGCACGGTGTTCGTGTTGACGCCGAGGACCGCGGCGAGGTCCTTGGCCTGCGGGATTCGTTCACCCGGGCTGGCTTCGCCGTCGGCGATGGCTCGGCGAATGTCGGCCGCCACCTGCTCATGCAGTGGCATCCGGAGGGCCCGGTCGACCGGCGACAGCGAGAGTGCCTCATCTTCGAGCGGTGAGGGGTGCTTGACGGCGTTCATAACACCAACGATAGTAGCGTCATGGTCGTGATTCGTGAGCGCACCCCCGCGAACGCCTCCTCGACGATGCCAGCTCCGGTGGAGGGCGAAGTTCTCTTCAAGGAGGCGAGGCGACGCGAGCGCAGGCGACGGATGACCATCGTGGCTGCCCTGCTCGGGGTCGTGCTCATCTCCGCTGTCGTGGTCGCCCTGGTGGTAGGCGGAACACCGGCGCGAAAGGCAACCACCGGAACGGGCCAGCCCCTGCCACCGGCGGTAGCCAGCACCCTCACCGGACGGGTCCTCGAGATCGGTGGGCCGGCAGGGCTCGAACGACCGTGGAAAGGCACGACGGTCACCGTCACGCGGGGCAACCAGCGCGTCACGTCGGCGGTGACGGACTCAGACGGGAAGTTCACCGTCCGTGTCCCACCCGGCGAGTACAACCTCTCCGTGGTCGAGTCCAACCTCTCCGGTGTCGCCGGGGCGCAGGGGCCCAGCTGCAAAACCACGAAGGTGCACGTCACGGCGGGGGTCGCAACACTCCACGATCTGGCATGCCAACTCAGGTAACTCGCGCGCGGGCCAGGAACAAGCCGGATCGAGACGGAGCGGCTCCGACCCAGACGACCGGCAGAACCGCTATCGACGCCACGACGACGACGAGTTGCGTCACCCCTCGCGACGATCGGCTGATCAAACCCGAGGAATACAGACCACTTGATCAACGGTCACTACCAGCGTCATACCCCGCCACGTCGAGCCGGGGCTTCAGGCGATCGCTCAGTCGAGATAGTCCCGCAGCGTCTGGGACCGGCTCGGGTGCCGCAGCTTCGACATCGTCTTGGACTCGATCTGCCGGATCCGCTCGCGGGTGACCCCGTAGACCTTGCCGATGTCGTCGAGCGTCTTGGGCTGGCCGTCGCTCAGGCCGAATCGCATCGACACGACGCCGGCCTCGCGCTCGGAGAGCGTGTCGAGCACCTGGTGCAACTGCTCCTGCAGGAGGGTGAAAGTGACGGCGTCGGCCGGGACGACGGCCTCGGAGTCCTCGATGAGGTCGCCGAACTCGCTGTCACCCTCCTCGCCGAGCGGGGTGTGCAGCGAGATGGGCTCGCGACCGTACTTCTGGACCTCGACGACCTTCTCCGGCGTCAGGTCGAGGGCCGTGGCGAGCTCCTCCGGGGTGGGCTCGCGACCCAGCTCCTGGAGCATCTGACGCTGCGCGCGAGCCAGCTTGTTGATGACCTCGACCATGTGCACCGGGATGCGGATGGTGCGCGCCTGGTCGGCCATGCCTCGTGTGATGGCCTGCCGGATCCACCACGTCGCGTAGGTCGAGAACTTGAAACCCTTGGTGTAGTCGAACTTCTCCACCGCGCGGATCACGCCCGCGTTGCCTTCCTGGATGAGATCGAGGAACAGCATTCCGCGCCCGGTGTACTTCTTGGCGATGGACACGACCAGGCGAAGGTTCGCCTCGATGAGGTGCTCCTTGGCGCGACGTCCATCCGCGGCGATGACCTCGAGCTCGCGTTTGGTCGCGTCCCGGTAGCCGGTGGCACCCGCGAGGTGATGTTCGGCGAGCAGTCCGGCCTCGACCCGCTGGGCGATCTCGACTTCCTCGATCGCCGTGAGCAGCGGGACCCGCCCGATGATCTTCAGGTAGTCCTTGACGGGATCGCCCGTCGCCCCCGCCGACGAAATCACCGGGGCGGGGGCATCGTCGTCGCTCGATGACAGGATGTAGCTGTCGTCCTTCGCCGAGACCGGGTCCGGGGTCGTGAGTGTCGTAGACATAGCTGATCGCCCTCTCAATCCTCGGCACCGAGCGACGTTGATCGGCGAACTGCCGCACACGCCTGCCACCGAGGCCATGGGGCCACGGCGAACCTGAGGATGCCGACCTGGAGCGTCGGACGCAGACCCCGGTCGCTCAGATCGGGCCGCAATGCGAATGGCATTGTAGCCGACAAGAATGACTCGCGCCGGGATTATTCGACGTGTCAGTCCCAACGCGCCCCCTACCGCGCGCTGGGTCTGACACGTCGAGGCGGGTGGTGAGTGATCCGGGTCAGGGGAGTAGGACCATCTTCCCGTCGACATGCCCGTCGAGGCCTGCGCGGTGCGCCTTCGCGACGTCGGCGAGGGGATAGGTCGCCCCGACCCGGACGTTGAGCTTGCCCGCGACGACCAGGTCGACGAGCTTCTGCTTCGCTGCCCTGCGGATCTCGGTGCCGGGATCGGCGCCGGGCCCGTTGCCGAGCAGCAGGATGTGCAGCCCGGCACCGTGCGCGAACCCGGCGATCGTGGCGATCCGTTGCCGGTCCGCCACCACCGCGACCGAGCAGTCCAGCGCCTCGTTGGTGCCGACGGTGTCGATGGCGACGTTGACCGGCCGCCCGTGCGCGGCGGCCCGCACGCGGGCCTCCAGGCCGGGCCCGTACGCCACGGGGGTCGCGCCGACGTCGAGCAGGTACTCGTGGTTGGCGATGCTCGCGGTGCCGATCACCCGCGCACCCCGGGCCCGCGCGATCTGGACCACCATCGACCCGACGCCGCCGGCCGCGCCGTGCACGAGGACCGTGTCGCCGGGGCCGACCTTGGTCGCCACCACGGTGTGCATGGCGGTCACCCCGGTGAGCAGCAGGCCGCCGGCCTTCTCCCAGCCCAGGATCGGCGGCTTGTGCACCGCGGCCGCCGCGCGGATGACGATGCGCTCCGCATAGGCCCCGGCCGCCCGGTACGCGATGACCTCGTCGCCGGGGGAGATCCCCTCGACGTCCGGACCGACGCCCAGCACGACGCCGGCGGCCTCGTGGCCCAGCCGCATCGGCAGGCTGGACGGGTCGGTGCCGTACGCGCCTGTGTACGACTTCCAGTCGCTCGCGTTCACCCCTGCCGCCCGGACCTCGAGCAGGAGCTGGCCCGGACCGGGACTGCCCGGCTCGGCGTCGATCAGGGACAGGACCTCGGGCCCGCCGAAGGCGGTGGCCACCACTGCACGGGACATACCCCGATCATGGCCCGTACCCCGCTCCGCGGCGAGGCAAACGCGCGCCCGGAGGTGGCTTCCACCTGATCCGGACCGGCGAGGGTGGGGCGCCCGGTAAACTTTCCAGGTGAGCCTTCGCTTTTTTGACGCCGCGATGCGGCAGATGCGTCCTTTTGTGCCGTTAGAACCGGGCAAGGTCGGCATCTACCTGTGTGGGGCGACCGTCCAGTCACCTCCGCACATCGGCCACCTGCGCTCGGCCGTCGCGTTCGATGTGCTCGTGCGCTGGCTCGCACGCTCGGGGTACGCCGTGACCCTCATCCGTAACGTGACCGATATCGAGGACAAGATCCTCGCCAAGTCGGCCGCGGCGGGACAGCAGTGGTGGGCGTGGGCGATGGAGAACGAGCGCGCCTTCACCGCAGCGTACGACGCCGTCGGCGTGCTACCCCCGAGCTACGAGCCGCGCGCCACGGGTCACGTGCCCGAGATGATCGAGCTGATGCAGCGCCTCCTGGACGCGGGTCACGCATACGTCGCCGGCGAGGGGGACGTGTACTTCGACGTCCGCTCCTACCCCGAGTACGGCGCGCTGACGAACCAGCGGATCGAAGAGATGGTGCCCGCCCCCGACAGCGCCGAGACCCCGGACGAGTGCAAGCGGGACCCGCGCGACTTCGCGCTGTGGAAGGCGCCGAAGCCGGGCGAGCCGGCCAACGCGTCGTGGGCGACGCCGTTCGGTCGCGGACGCCCCGGCTGGCACCTCGAGTGCTCGGCGATGGCGCGGCGCTACCTCGGCGACTCGTTCGACATCCACGGCGGCGGCCTGGACCTGCGCTTCCCGCACCACGAGAACGAGCAGGCGCAGTCGCGTGGCGCCGGGTTCGGCTTCGCGCAGTACTGGCTGCACAACGGCTGGGTCACCCAGGGCGGCGCCAAGATGAGCAAGTCGCTCGGGAACGGCCTGCTGGTCACCGAGGTGCTCTCGCACACGCGCGCGGCCGTGCTGCGCTACGCCATGACGGCGGTGCAGTACCGCTCGATGCTCGAGTGGACGGACGACACCCTCGGCGAGGCCGAGGCCACCTGGGACCGGTTCGCCGGTTTCATCGAGCGCGCCGTCGAGGCGGTCGGCGCCGTCGACGACGACGAGATCGCCAAGGTCGACCTGCCCGCAGAGTTCTCTGCGGCGATGGATGACGACCTCAACGTACCTGCGGCGCTCGTCGTCGTGCATGAACGGCTGAAGGCGGGCAACACCGCCCTCGCCGAGCGGGACCTGCCCGCGGCGCGGGCCGCGCTAGTGCATCTGCGCGGCATGCTGGATGTGCTCGGGCTCGACCCGGCCGGACCCCAGTGGAGCGCGCGCGGGGACGACGATCGGTACGCCCAGGCGCTGGGCAAGGTCGTCGCGGCCGAGCTCGCCGCCAGGGCAGACGCAAGGGCGGCGCGAGACTTCGCGACGTCGGACGCCATCCGGGACCGCCTCGCGGCGGCCGGGGTGGTTGTCGAGGATTCACCGGCCGGGGCGCGATGGTCGCTGGCCGCCACCCGGGAGGACGAGAACTGATGGCAGGAAATTCCACACGTCGCGGAGCCACGCGAAAGGCCGGCTCCAAGAAGGGCGCCCAGTCCGGTACCGGCGGTAAGGGACGGGCGTCCCTCGAGGGTCGCGGGCCGACGCCCAAGGCCACCGACCGCCCGTACCACGTCGCGGCCAAGCGCCAGGC
>NZ_DATCNW010000038.1:0-11686 GCF_036565025.1 Pengzhenrongella sp. | reverse complement strand
GGCGGTAGAGCCTTGTCAGGGCGGCGGCCTCGGCCAGCTGGGCCAGGCGCTGGGCGCGGGCGCGTTCCCCGGGGGTGAACGCCTCCCCGGGGCGGGCGAAGAACAGCGGTCCGCCGCCGGACGGCGACGGCACCTTCAGCCACGCGTCGGCGACCGGCTCGGGCTCGGAGGTGGACGCCGTCGTCGGCTCGGCGCGCAGCAGCTGCGCGACGGCCCGTGCGAGCTCGTCGGGGTCGGCCGCGACGCGGATGGCCTGGTCGAGCGCGCGGGTCTGGCTGTCGGCCAGCGCCATCGCCGACGTCGGCCACACGTGCACGTTCGTACCGCGACCGCGCCGGGCGGCGGCCAGCAGGTCCGCGGGCCGGACCTCGTGCGGCGCGGACAGGATCAGCTCGTCCGTCGCGACCCCGGCCCCGGGGTGCACGTGCAGGCCGAGGATGTTGACCCCGAGCGCGGCCAGCTCGCGCGTGAGGCTCTCCAGCGCGCCCGGCTCGTCGGGCACGGTGGTCCGGATCCGCCACAGGGCGGGCGCGTCGTACAGGTGCTGGTGCTCGCGCACCGCGCGGGCGTGCAGCCAGCCACCGAGCAGGCGCATCGCGGAGGGCTCCACGACCCAGATGACCAGGATGGTCGCGGTGACGGCGAGCAGCGCGACCGTGAGCAGGTAGGGCAGGTCGTACCCGATCACGACGGCATGCACGCCGAGCTCGATCGGGAAGATGGCGGCGAGCTTCGCGAAGGTCAGGCGCAACCGGGGCGGGTTCGGCAGCCGGCCACAGGTCTCGCAGGCCAGCGCCGCGGCGGTGGTTCGGGGCGCTCGTGTGCTCATGTCCCCAGCGTGAGCGGCGAACGTTGCCGTGGTGTTTCGGCTGGGAACCAGTCATGCTCGCGTAGCGCCGCGATTACCGACGGCGGATGCCGAGCGTTCCGTCGACCGCGCGCGAGCTCACGCGTCGAGACGATGCTCCCAGCGGCCGCAGCCATCGTGTGGCGAACACAGAAAGGGCGGCTGATCTGCGTTTTAGCAGATCAGCCGCACTGACTCACGGTGGAGCTGAGGGGATTCGAACCCCTGACCTCTTCATTGCGAACGAAGCGCGCTACCAACTGCGCCACAGCCCCTTGGTGCGGGCATCAGATTAGCACCCAGCCGCCGGATAGAAGAACGAGCCGGCCCGCCGGAGCGCCTCAGCCCGCGTTGCGACGACGGGCAAGGATCGCATCGAGGTCGAGGGTCGGGACGCTCGCGACTGGCGCGCCGACCGGCGCGTCACGCTCGACCGGCTCGTCCTCGACGCCCGACAGCGCCGCGGCGCTCGCGACGACGGGTTCGTCGAGCACCAGCGGGATCGGCTCACGGCGCGGGGCCTCGGCCTTGGTCGTGTACACCGGTCGGGGCACCGGGACCGGAGACCAGCGGTCGGACTCGGCGACCTCGGCGGGCACCTGCGCAGGCGGTTCGGCGACCTCCGCCCCGGCGGTTGCGCGCGCGGCAGGCCTGACCCGCGCCGTCGGGCGGGTCTCCGGCTCGGGCTCGGCGGCCACCCGCGCGGCCCGCACCAGGTCGGCGCTCGCCGCCCGCAGCGCGGCCGCCCGCGCGACCGAGGTGCGCGGCCCGCCGTCGGTCACGCGAGCGATGAGCTGGGTCTCGTCGTCGGACGGGTGGAAGGCCCTGCCGACCACCGGCGCGTCCAGGCCACGGGTGGACCTGCGGCGCGAGGGCCGCGCGCGATCCCATGCGACGTCCGCGGTGTGCGCATGCACGACGGCGCGACGACCGAGCACCAGGACCGCGACCAGCAGCACGGTGGGCGCCACCGCGGCGAGCACCGCGAGGGTGGTGAGGCCGACGACGACCCACCCGGCGGCACTCAGCGTCAACAACGCGAGGGTGAGCACGGCGCGACGGCGTGCTGCCGCGGCTCGACGCGCGAGGCTCGCCGCCCGCTGGGCGCGCAACTGCGCCGCACGCCTCGCGGCGTCGGCGCTCATCCTGTCCTGCATCTCCCGCGGTCGATCCACGATCCCGCCTCCCTTCACCGCAACGAACACGTGCACCGGCACGGGTATCCCCCTACCGGGAGTGAGCAGCCCGAACCGCTCCGAACCCGGACCGCACTCCGCCCGAGCCTCGCCCGTGCGCAGCAGCCGACCTGGACGATCGGTCACGGCGAGCACGCGCAGCGCGCCGGAGAACCGGTCCTCGGCGCGCGACTCGAGCAACAGCTGACGGTGCCGCAGCCGGTGCGGCACCAGGTACCCGATCCACAGGGTCGCCACCGCGAGAGTGGCAACGCCCGCTAGATCTCGCACCACATCGACGTTAGCGAGCGACGCGCGCGCCAGACGTAGCCGCTGCGGCGTGTCGCCGGACGAACCTCGGACGGTCTCACACGTCTGGCCGTTTTGCGAGGGACG
The DNA here is from genome assembly GCF_036565025.1 of Pengzhenrongella sp. Classification (NCBI taxonomy): domain Bacteria; kingdom Bacillati; phylum Actinomycetota; class Actinomycetes; order Micrococcales; genus Pengzhenrongella; species Pengzhenrongella sp. The sequence goes on along the minus strand of NZ_DATCNW010000038.1, from coordinate 9,268 downwards.
CGTGCCATCGGGCGAGCAGCCCGCCGGGAACGTCCTCGGTCGTCAGGGCGAACGTCCGGTGGTCGCGCCACGACCCCGCGATGTGCAGGAACCGCTCGCGGACGCCCTCGTCGCGGAAGCCGAGCTTCTCCACGACGCGCAGGCTCGGCCGGTTCTCGGACCGGATGTTGATCTCGATCCGGTGCAGGCCGAGCGCGTCGAAGCAGTAGTCGGTCGCGAGCGCGGCGGCGGTCGGGATGACGCCGTGCCCCGCGACGTGGCGCGAGACCCAGTACCCGATCGCGGCGGAGCGCAGCGAGCCGTACACGATGCTCGACACGGTCAGCTGACCCACCAGCTCGCCGCGGAACTCGACCGCGAACGGCAGCGCGGTGCCCTTGCGTGCCTGGGAGGACAGCGAGCGCACGAACTCCCCGAAGGTGGGGACGGGCCCCGAATTGCCGGTCGGGGACGACGCCTCCCACGGCTCGAGCCAGGCCCCGTTGGCCGCCCGGAGCGCGAGCCACGCCCGCGCGTCCTTGCGGACCAGCGGCCGCAGCCGCACGTCGCCGTCGGCCAGGACCACGGGCCATCCGGTCGCCATGGCTCAGCCCTCGAGCACGAGGCAGCGCACCCGGTCCTCCACGTGCACCTCCTGCGTCTGCTCGGGCACGACGGCGATCGCGTTGGCCTTCGACAGCGCGCCGCTCGAGAGCTCGCCGGGGTGCCCGGTCGGCGTGCAGCGGTAGCCCTCCTCGGGGCCGCCCGCGAGCAGGACGGGCACGAGCTGGCGCAGGCCGGCCGGGGACGCCCAGCCGCTCGTCGCGGCGGCCTCGACCTCGGGACGCAGCAGCTCGGGCCGCCCGGCCATCGACCGCAGCGCGGGGCGCACGAACACCTCGAACGAGAGGTACGCCGCGACCGGGTTGCCGGGCAGGGCGAAGATCGGGACCCCGCCGCCGTCCGCCGCGCCGGCACCCCCGATGCGGCCGAAGCCCTGCCTGGTCCCCGGCGTCATCGCGACCTGGTCGAACCTGACCGTCCCGAAGGAGCGGAGCACGTCCTTGACGGTGTCCTGCGAGGACTCGCTGAGCCCGCCGGTGGTGACCAGCAGGTCGGCCCGGACCAGCTGGTCCTCGATCGCCTCGCGCAGCGCGGTCCGGTCGTCGCCCGCGACGGCCACCCGGATCGCGGCGGCGCCGGCCTCGGTCACCGCGCTCGTCAGGGCCGGCCCGTTCACGTCGTGCACGGCGCCGTCCCGCGCCGGGGAGCCCGCGTCCGCGAGCTCGTCGCCGACGGACATCACCACCACGCGCGGTCGCGGATAGACGGAGAGCCGGCCGCGCCCGAGCGCGGCCGCGAGCGCGAGCTGGCGCGCGCCGAGGCGGGTACCCGCGGTGAGCACGACCTCGCCGCCGAGCGCGTCCGTGCCGGCGCGGCGGACGTTCTCGCCGGGCTTGGCGTGGCGCGTGAGGAGCACGTGCACCGTGCCCAACCCGGACGGGCCAGACTCCTCGAGCGGGACGACGGTGTCGGCCCCGAGCGGCAGCGGCGCGCCGGACGCGATCCGGACCGCCTGACCGGGCGCGAGGCGCAGCGGCGCCGGCGCGCCGACCGCGACGTCGTGCACGACCGGAAGGGTCAGGCCCTGCCCGGGACCCGACCCGGCCCCGGCGGTGTCAGCCGAGGCGACCGCGTAGCCGTCCAGTGCCGCGAGCGCGAACTCCGGGACATCACGCGGCGACGCGACGTCGGCGGCCAGCACGCAGCCGACGGCGTCGGCCAGCACGACGTCGAGCGGCGCGACCGGGCTGACCGCCGCGAGGACAGCCGCCAGCTGGTCCTCGACGGACCTCACGTGTGCAGGCTCGGGACGAACTCGGCCAACCAGTTGCGGAAGTCGGGGCCGAGGTCGGGACGGTCGGCGGCGATCCGCACGACGGCCTTGAGGTAGTCCAGCCGGTCCCCGGTGTCGTACCGGCGCCCGCGGAAGACGACCCCGTAGACCCCGCCGCCCTGCTCGGCGGGCATGCCGGCGAGCGTGGCGAGCGCATCGGTGAGCTGGATCTCCCCGCCGCGCCCGGGCCCGGTGGTCTCGAGCACCCCGAAGACCGCGGGGTTGAGCACGTATCGGCCGATGATCGCGAGGTTGCTCGGCGCGTCGGCGGCGTCGGGCTTCTCGACCAGGCCGGTGATCCGGACCTCGTCGAGGCCACCACCCTCGAGCGGGACGGCGGCGGCGCAGCCGTACGGGTTGATCTGGTCCGGCTCGACCTCCAGCAGGGCGATCACCGAACCCCCGGTGCGCTCCTGGAGCTTGAGCATGTCCGGCAGCAGCGGGTCGCGCGCGTCGATCAGGTCGTCACCGAGCAGCACGGCGAACGCCTCGTTGCCGATGTGGTGCTTGGCGCACAGGACCGCGTGGCCGAGGCCCTTCGGCTGCCCCTGACGGACGTAGTGCACGTCCGCGAGATCGGTCGAGGCGCGGACCAGCTCGAGGCGCGCGAGGTCGCCCTTGGCCTCGAGGGTGGCCTCGAGCTCGGGGGCGGCGTCGAAGTGGTCGGCGAGGGTGCGCTTGCTGCGACCGGTGATCATCAGCACGTCGTTCAGGCCGGCCGCGACGGCCTCCTCCACGACGTACTGGATCGCCGGCTTGTCCACGATCGGGAGCATCTCCTTGGGCGTGGACTTCGTCGCAGGCAAGAACCGGGTGCCGAGGCCCGCCGCGGGGATAACCGCCTTGTGGATCACCATGCGCACGAGGCTATCCGTCGGAGGCGTTCGGCGAGCCAAGTAGCGCCACAACGCCCACATCACACTCGTGGCCCTCTCGGCCGCGACGGGGGTGGTAGACACTGGGGACATGAGGACCGCTCAGCCATACCCCCCTGCGCTCGGTGCGGTCGACCCGGAGGACGCCAAGGAGGCGCTCCGCACGGCGATCCGGGCGGTACGGCAGGCCCGGTCCGAACGGCGCCGTCAGCAGGCCGCGGACGCCTTCGCCGAGGTCCTCGAGACGGTGCCCGGGCTGATCGCCGCGAAGTGTGTCGCGGTCTACTCCTCCCGGCCCTCCGAGCCGAACACGGGCCCCCTGCTCGAGGTCCTCGCGGCGCGCGGCGTCCGCATCATCCTGCCGGTGCTGGGCACCGGCCTGCAGCGCGAGTGGGCCGAGTACGACGGACCGGACGACCTGCGCCAGCGGGCCCCCGGCCGCCCACCCGAGCCCGGCACCCCCACGCTCGGCGCCGGCGCGCTGGCGGAGGCCGACGTGATCATCGCGCCCGCGCTCGCCGTCGACACCTCCGGTGCACGCCTGGGCCAGGGCGGCGGCTGGTACGACCGCGCTCTCGAGCACGCCCGCGCGGGCACCCCGGTGATCGCGATGGTGTTCGCCGAGGAGGTCTACGACGCCGGGACGCGGCCGCTGCCGCGCGAGGCGCACGACCGGATGGTCGACGCCGTCGCGACGCCCGCTGGCTGGCGCTGGCTCAGGCACCCGCCCGAAGCGTGAGCCGCGCGTCGGCCGCGCCGTCGACCGCCTTGGCACTGAACGGCCAGGGGTAGCTCTCCCCGCGGGCCCACGCCCGGAACTGGTCGGCGTAGTGCGAGCTCGCCGGGTGCCCGGAGGCCCCGGTGAGCGTGACCCAGGTCGAGTTGTCCAGGTCCCCGAGGTCCACCACCATCCGCATGGACGGCGCCTTGGTCACGGCGAAGCTGTCCGCGCCCGCGTTCCAGCTGGTCGCGTCGACCATCGACGAACCACCCGCGACCGCGATCGGATGGGGGTTCATCAGGTGCCGGATGATCGACGGGACCCCCGGCCCGCCGAGCACCGGGTGCTGCGGGGCCGCGGTGTGCAGCCTGCCCCAGTCCCAGTCGGCCGGGTCCTTGCCGAGCTCGACGGTCAGCTCGCGCCGGGCCGACTTCTGGGCCCGGCTCAGGATCTCGTCGCGGCCCTCGACGACGCCGACCGTCGTGCGGTCGTCCCACCACGGGTCGGCGGGTCGCTTGAGCATCTCGCGTACGACCTCGAGCCACCGGCTGCCGCCGTCCGGGCGGGCGTTGACGGGCAGGTCGTCCCAGAAGGTGAGCTCGAGCACCTTCGACCACACTGCCGCGAAGTAGGCCGCCGCGGCCGAGTCCGACGCCGAGCGCCCGTCCCAGCCGCGCAGCAGGTCCTGTCCCGTGCGGTCGAACTTCGACCCGAGCTCGGACTTGAGCAGCGACGGCACGAGCATGGCCGCGTACGGGTTCGCGTCGTCCATCTGCAGGTCCGCGGTGGTCGCGACGTCGATCTTCTTGCCCGCGGCGATCCGAGTGGTCAGCAGGTCGCGGATGCGCTGCGCGCGGTAGCCGTAGTCCCAGTCCGCGGTGAGGAACGGCCCGAGGCCCTTCGGCGCGACGGCCTGGTTCGCGGCGACGATGAAGCCCTCGGGCGGGTCGACGACGGCCGGCAGGTCCGCCGGGTTGACGAAGCCCTGCCAGTCGTACCGCGAGTCCCAGCCCGGCCTGGGCCAGGTGCCGTCCGAGGGGACCGTCGCGCCGGGCACCGCGGCGCGCACCGGGATCCTGCCGGGCGCCTGGTAGCCGATGTGACCGTCGGTCGTGGCGAAGACGATGTTCTGCGAGGGCACCTCGAAATTCACGGACGCCGACGCGACGTCGGCCGCGTCGTGCGCGGTGTCGAGCCCGAAGACGGCGTCGGCGGTGCGCCCGGGGGTGTTCGCCGTCCAGTCCAGCGCGACCTCGTAGTTGCCCTTCGGGGTGCCCTTGGGCACGGGTGCGAGCTTGGCGGTCTTCACGCTCGGCAGCACGTCGGAGATGATCGGGCCGTGCCCGGTCGAGCGCACGGTCACCTGGACATCCTTGCCGCCGTTGACCTTGATGGTCTCGGTCCGGGTCGTGAGGTCGTGCTGGACCCCGTCGACCTCGTACTGCCCGCCGGAGACGCGCTCGAGGAAGAAGTCCGTGACGTCGGCGCCGAGGCTGGTCAGCCCCCAGGCGAGCTTGTCGTTGTGCCCGATGATCACGCCCGGGAAGCCGGCGAACGAGAAGCCCGCGACGTCGAACGGGCACGCCGCGGTGACCTTGGCGCAGTGCAGGCCGACCTGCGCGAAGGTCCCCGGCGCCGAGATCGACTGGTGCGGGTCGTTCGCGAGGATCGGCTTGCCCGACGTCGTGTGCGAGCCGGCGACCGCCCACGAGTTCGACCCGATGCCATCCCCGTCGCCGAGCAGGTGCGGGACGGCCGAGAGCGCATCGGTGGCCGCGGAGACGGCGCGCTGGAGGTTCTTCGAGGAGAGGTTCAGCGGCTTGTCGGCCGCGGCCGAGGCGGCAGGTACCTCGGCCGACGCGAGCGTCGGTACGGCGCGGGGCGTCAGGGCGGACGCGGCGACGATCGGCGCGTTGAGCTCCTGCGGGTAAGCAGGGAAGAGCTCGTTGACGCGGTCCACGTCATGGACCGCCGCGAAGCTGGTCGCCCGCCCGAGCTCCTGGTCGTAGTTGCCGCGCAGGTCCCAGGCCATCGCCTTGAGCCAGGCGAGGGAGTCGATCGGGTCCCAGGGAGCGGGCTTGCCGACGTCGACCTTCATGCCGAGCACGGTGTACTCCACGCCGAGCGAGTCCGCGTTTCGGGTCTTGAGGTAGGCGTTGACGCCGTCGGCGTAGGCCTGCAGGTACTCCTTCGTGCTGGGCTTCAGCAGGTCCCACTCCTGCTCGGCGACCCGGCGCCAGCCGAGCGTGCGGACCACGGTGTCCGCGGCGAGCGCATCCTTGTTCTTCCCGACGAGCTCGGAGAGCCGCCCGGCGGTGACGTGCCGGCGGTAGTCCATCTCGAAGAACCGGTCCTGCGCCTGCACGAATCCCTGCGCGCGGAACAGGTCGTCGGAGTTCTTGGCGGTGATCTGGGGGACACCCTGGGCGTCCCGTACGACCTGGACGTCGGCCGTCAGGGCCGGCAGGTCGAGCGCGCCCCCGGTCTTCGGAAGCGGACGGCGGATGACCACGAGAGCGAAGATCGAGGTCGCTACGAGAGCGACGACCAGGACTGCCGCGACGGCGATCGTGAGGCGGAGAGCGCGACGGCGAGGCACCACGCGAGACTAGTGGGTCGGGGGCTGCCACCGGGTTCCGCCGGGCCGTGGCGACACCCTTGCATCAACCCGGTAGAGTTGGCACTCAAAACCTGAGAGTGCCAGCTTGAGAGTGCCAGCGATGCTGGCAACCCTCGCGAGGAGGATCGTCAGTGCCCACCTATGCCTACGCGTGCACGGTGTGCGACCACCGCTTCGAGGCGCACCAGTCGTTCACCGACTCATCCCTGACCGTCTGCCCCGAATGCGCCGGACGCCTGCGCAAGGTCTTCCCGAGCGTCGGAGTCGTCTTCAAGGGCTCCGGCTTCTACCGGAACGACTCCCGCAACTCCCAGCACGGCAAGATCAGCGCCGGTTCGACGTCCTCGAGCAGCGACTCCGGGTCGACCAGCTCGTCGAGCTCGAGCGACTCGAGCGGGTCGGGCGACGCGGCGAAGACAACGCCCGCCGCGACGCCGAGCACGCCGGTGAGCGCCGGGGCCGGTAAGAGCAGCGGGTCCGGGTCCGGGTCCGGGAAGAAGACCCCCGCGTCGTCGGGCGCCAAGGCCGCCTCGAGCTGACCGTTCGGGCGGTTCGCCGCTGAGCGGGGTAGCGCGCGCGGCTAGCCCCATCGTGCGGTTCGCCAAGCGGGTAGCCCCATCGCGCGGTTCGCCGAGCGGCTATCGCTCTCGCGTCGATGCGCGCCGTCGGCCATTCCCGGCGGCTGCGTATCTCTCTGTGCAGTTCTCAGTGCAGCGAACGCACGCAATAGGTGCACTTTCGCTGCATTGAGAGATGCACTGAGCCCGACGGCCGGGGATCGCAGGCCGCGATCTGCCCGACCCCGGCCAGCGCCGGCGGTCTCGCATGCACAGCCCGCGCCGGCTCGCCTTTCCGGCCCGACGGCGCCGACCTAGCGTCGCGTCCATGTCCTCGCACCCCGCACGCTCCCCCGGGCGCGTGCCCGACGGCGTCCCGTCCGCCCACCCGCGACGCTCCGCCCCGAGGCATCGCTGGCGGCTGCTCCTGTGGCGGGTGCGGTTCGGGGTCGCGGCGGTTTTGCTCGGCTTCGCTGCGTCCCTCGTCGTGGCCGAGCTGAGCCCGGCCCCGCCGCCGACACGGTCGGTTGTGGTCGCGGCCGGCGATCTCGCACCCGGCGGCGAGCTGGCGGCGGCGGACCTGCGAGTGGAGCGGATGCCCACCACCCTCGTCCCGCGCGGGGCGCACCCGCGGACCGGCGACGTCGTCGGGCACAGCCTCGTGGTCGGGGTGACCGACGGGCTGCCGATCGTCGACGGGCTCCTCGCCGAGGACCGGCTGGCGAGCGCGGGGCCGCCCGGCACGGTGGTCGCGCCGATCCGGTTGGCGGATCCCGCGGTCGCCGCGCTGCTCCGCCCGGGAGACCGGGTCGACCTGCTCGCCGCCGCGAGCACCGCCGACGGCGAACCCGCAGCCCACCGGCTCGCGCGCCGGGCTCTCGTGCTCGCGGACCCCGGCCCGGGAGGCGAACCAAGGGGCGACACGGGGGCCGTCCTGCTCGGCGGAGGGTCTCCTGGCGAGCCCGGTTCGCTTACGCTGGTGGCCGTCTCGCCGGCGGAGGCCGCCGCGCTTGCCGGCTCGGTCGGATGGGCGAGCCTCAGCGCGGTTGTTGTGAAATGACCGCGGCGGGTTCCCCGCGACCGAAAGGAGACACCGAAATGTCGGTGCTCACTGGCTTCAAGGATTTCATCATGCGCGGAAATGTCATGCAGCTGGCGGTCGCCGTCGTGATCGGCACTGCCTTCACTGCGCTCATCAACGGGATCGTGACGGGCCTCTTCAACCCCCTGATCGCGGCGATCTTCGGCCAGACCGACCTCACCAAGGTCTGGGCGTTCAGGTTCCATGGGGCGGACTTCCTGCCCGGTCAGGCCCTCGACGCGCTCGTCAAGTTCCTCGTGATCGCGGCGACCATCTACTTCGTCATCGTGCTTCCGCTCAACCACCTCGCCAAGCTCCGAGTCAACCGCGGAGTCGAGCCGGAGCCGGAGCCGGAGGCCGTGGCTGAGGAGATCCTGCTGCTCGAGCAGATCCGCGACCTGCTCTCCGAGCGGAGCACGCTCACCGGCCGGAGCCCAGCCACCGGCGCCCACGCCGCGATCGCTCCGCTCGACTCGCTCCGGGCCGCGCCCGGAGCACTCAAGCTGCCGCTCAACAAGCGCTGAGGCGGCGCTCGACCCGGCCCGCTGATTTCCGTCGGTGCGGAGCATGGTGCGGAAGTGACTCGCGAGGCCCGCAAGAACGGCCCGCGGACCTGAACTGAGCCCCGCCAGTCACATGCTCCGCACAGGCGAAAGCCAACCCGTCGCCTCAGGGTCGGCCCCGACTGTCCCCGAACGGCCGTCGACGGAGCGTTGCCCCTGAACCGATCCGGCTCGGTCGCGTTCGAGGACCTGGCGGACCGGTCAGCTCACCAGTGCGGCGGGACGTCGCGGCGCAGCTGCTCGTCGTTCGAGTCGCCCGACCCCGAGCCCTCGTGCCAGCCCTCGTCGGTGTCGTCCGCGCTGCGCCCGGCAGTGACCGGTCCGCCCGCGTCGCCCCCGACCCCGGGCCGCACGACCCGCCGGTTCCCCCGCCGCCGGACCCGCGGCTTCCCCGGCTCCCCCGACTTGTCAGACGCTGCGCGCCCCCTGGACCGCGTTGGCGCTGACACGTCGTCGGGGCTGGTCGGCTCACCCGAGTTGTCAGACGCAGCGCGCCCCAGCGACCGCGCTGGCGCTGACACGTCGTCGGGGGGCGGGGGGTTCGGGGTCACGCGTTGTACCGGGACACGGCGGCGTCGATCGCGGTATCGACGCGGGAGCCGCGCCGGGCGATTCCCAGCTCGGCCCGCAGCCTGGCGGCGAGCTCGACGCCGTCCCGGGCCACACCGTCGGCCTGGATCCAGGCCACCAGCTCGTCCAGCTTGTCCTCGCGATAGTCACCGATCGGGAGCCCCCGCTCTATCGGCGGGCGCGACCCGCCGTCGAGCAGCTCACCTTGGTACGCAGCGCCGATCCGCACGTCGCCCGCGCGCTCGATGGCGCCCGCCTGCTGCGGGGCGTCCGCGGCCTCGGTCCGCTGCGGGTGATCCGCCTGCGCCGCCGTGGGGTTCACCTCGTTCGGCTCGTCGTCTCGAGCGTCGTCGTCGTCCGGCCGGCCGTCGGCCGACGGCGGCATGGTCACGGCCGGCGCCGGCG
>NZ_DATCNW010000037.1:0-11613 GCF_036565025.1 Pengzhenrongella sp. | reverse complement strand
AACGCGTACCGAGCGGCCGGTGACGTCTCGCACCCGTAACGTCCGAGCGTTGACCTCCTATAGGACGTCAACGCTCGGACGTTACGGGGAAAAGGGGAGTAACCGACGGGCGGAGGGCGGGGGTCAGGTCACGGTGAACGTCGAGGTGGCCAGGTTCGTGCGGTTGCCGGTGTCGGGGCCCTCGGTGCCCTCCCCCTCTGCCGGCTCCCAGACCTCGAGCGTGTACCGCCCCGGGGCGAGCTGGACGTAGAAGGAGAACGGGCCGATCGTGCCGTTCGCGCCCGCGGTCGTGAAGCTCTTCTTGACGACGCTCGTCGTCCCCGCGCGCAGGACCCGCCATTTCAGCGTCCCCTCGAACGCCGTGCCCGTGCCCTTCACGGTGACCCGCGGCCCGGCGACGGTGGACCCGTCGGCGGGCTTGGTGATCGTCGTCGTGACGGCCCGGGCCGGAGCCGGGGCCGTCTTGGTCGGTGCGGAGGACGACGGCGACGCCGCCGCCGAGGATGCCGGGGCGGCCGGGTGGTCGGAAGCCGTGCACCCCGCGAGCGCCAGCGCGGCGCCGAGCGCGAGGGCCGTGATCGCCGCGGAGCGCGGCCGGGTCAGGATCGGGTGCGTCATGTGGTCGGGCTCGTCATGGTCAATGGCCTCCGCAGCAGGTGAACCGCCAGTCAATCGGTACCGACCACCCGCGGGCAACACCCCACGCCGGGATAGCCTGACCTGCATGCCGACCGCCACGCAGTGCCTGTTCTGCCGGATCGTCGCCGGGGAGGTGCCCGCCGACCGTGTCGCCGAGAACGCCGACGCGGTCGCCTTCCGGGACCTCAACCCGCGAGCCCCGCTGCACGTGCTCGTCGTGCCCCGCGAGCACCACGCCGACGTCGCCCAGCTCGCGGCGGCCGACCCGCGCCTGCTGGCCGCCGTCGTCGAGCTCGCGGACCAGGTCGCCGGCACCGAGGCCGACGGGCAGTTCCGGCTCGTGTTCAACACCGGCCCGGAGGCCGGGCAGTCCGTGTTCCACGTGCACGCCCACGTGCTCGGCGGCGCGCGGCTCGGGTGGAACCCCGCCTGAGCGCCGAAAACCGCCGGCGGGCTGCCGCGCGGCGGGCCTCGGTAGGATGGGGGACGAGCGGCGCGCACCAGCGCGCCCGGATCGAGGAGAGCTCAGGCCCGTCGGCCGTCCCATGGCAGAGTCAACACCCGCGCGGCGCACCCCGGGAGCACGTTCGGCGCGCGTCGAGCACCGGATCACCATCCCGTCCACGATCCCGATGGTCGCCCTGCTGGGACTCGGCGACGAGGTCCTGCGGGCCATCGAGGACGGCTTCGCGGCGGTCGACGTGCACGTGCGCGGCAACGAGATCGCCCTGGCCGGCCCGGCCGGTGACGTCGCGCTGCTGGCCCGCCTGATCGACGAGCTCACCGAGGTCGCCGACGCCGGGACCCCGCTCACCGCCGACGTCGTCCGCCGCTCGGTCGCGATGCTCACGGCACCCGCCCAGGCGCGTCCCGCCGACGTGCTGACACTCAACATCCTGTCCAGCCGCGGCCGCACCATCCGCCCCAAGACCTCCGGGCAGAAGGAGTACGTCGACGCGATCGACCGGAACACGGTGACGTTCGGCATCGGCCCCGCGGGCACCGGCAAGACGTACCTCGCGATGGCCAAGGCCGTGCAGGCGCTGCAGGCCCGCCAGGTGAGCCGCATCGTGCTGACCCGGCCCGCGGTCGAGGCGGGGGAGAAGCTCGGGTTCCTGCCCGGCGGCGTGAGCGAGAAGATCGACCCGTACCTGCGCCCGCTCTACGACGCGCTGCACGACATGGTCGACCCGGACTCGATCCCGCGGCTCATGGAGGCCGGCACGATCGAGGTCGCGCCGCTCGCCTACATGCGCGGGCGCACCCTGAACGACGCGTTCATCATCCTCGACGAGGCCCAGAACACCTCGGTCGAGCAGATGAAGATGTTCCTCACCCGCCTCGGGTTCGGCTCGAAGATCGTGGTGACCGGCGACGTGACCCAGGTCGACCTGCCGCATGGGACGGCGTCGGGCCTGCGGGTGGTCGAGGAGATCCTGTCCGACGTCGACGACGTCGCGTTCTGCCGGCTGAGCTCGGGCGACGTCGTGCGGCACCGCCTGGTGAGCGACATCATCGACGCCTACGCCCGCTGGGACGTCCGGCCCGACGGCTCGGCCCGGGCCGGCGACCACGACGGCCACGGCCGTGACGGTGTCGTCCGCGCGGCCCGCCAGCCCGACCCGAGGGATGCCCGATGAGCGTCGAGGTCAACAACGAGTCCGGCTACGTGACCGACGAGGCGGAGTTCGCCGCGCTCGGGCGCTACGTGCTCGACGCGATGCACGTGCATCCCCAGACCGACCTGTCGATCCTGCTGGTCGGCACCGAGGTGATGACCGAGCTGCACGTGCAGTGGATGGACGAGCCCGGGCCCACCGACGTGCTGTCCTTCCCCATGGACGAGCTGCGCCCGGGGATGGACGGCGAGGTGACCCCCGCCGGTCTGCTCGGCGACGTCGTGCTCTGCCCCGAGGTCGCCGGCCAGCAGGCGCGCGCCGCGGGTCACTCCACCATGGAGGAGCTGCTGCTGCTCACCACGCACGGGATCCTGCACCTGCTCGGGTACGACCACATGGAGCCCGAGGACGAGAAGGAGATGTTCGCCCTCCAGCGCCAGCTCCTGCTCACGTTCCTCGCCGGCCGATGAACGCAGGCCCGGTCGGGCTGCTCGCCCTGGTCGCCGCGCTCGGGATCGTGCTCGCGGCACTGCTCAGCGCGGGCGAGGCCGCCGTGCTGCGGGTCACCCGGTCCGCGGTGAGCGAGGTGGTCACCGACGGCCACCCGCTCGCCGAGCGGATCCGGCGCCTCGTGGCGACGCCCGCGCGGACCGCCGCCTCGGCCGCGTTCGTGCGCCTCGTCGCGGAGATGACCGCCACGACCTGCATCACCCTCGCGGTGGGCTCGGGGTCGCTGGCGTGGTGGCAGGTGCTGCTGCTCTCCGTGCTGATCTCGGGGCTGCTCGCGCTGGTCCTGGTCCGGATCAGCCCGCGCATGCTCGGCCGCAACCACCCGATGCGGGTGCTGCTGGTGCTCTCCGGGCTGCTCGCCGTCGTGGTCCGGCTACCCATCGGGAGGCTCTCGCCCCCGGCCCGCCGCACCGGCGAGGTCGACGAGGACGAGCTGCGGGACATGGTCGACCGGGTGAGCGAGTCGGAGGGCATCGAGGACGACGAGCGGGAGATGTTCCGTTCGGTCTTCGAGCTGGGCGACACGCTCACGCGCGAGGTCATGGTGCCGCGCACCGAGATGATCACGACGTCGGCCACCACCTCGCTGCGCAAGGTGCTCGCGCTGTTCGTGCAGTCCGGCTACTCGCGGGTGCCCGTCATCGGGGAGTCCGTGGACGACCTGCGCGGCGTGGTCTACCTGAAGGACGTCGTGCGGCGCCTGCAGGACTCGCCGGGCAGCGCCAAGGACAAGGTGGGCACGATGCTGCGCCGGGCGGTGTTCGTCCCGGAGACCAAGCCCGTGGACGCGCTGCTGCGCGAGATGCAGGCCGGCGCCTCGCACATCGCGATCGTCGTGGACGAGTACGGCGGCATCGCGGGGCTCGTGACGATCGAGGACGCCCTCGAGGAGATCGTCGGCGAGCTCACCGACGAGCACGACCACTCCGGACCCGAGGTCGAGGACCTCGGAGACGGCCGGTTCCGGGTGCCGGCGCGCCTGCCGGTCGACGAGCTCGGTGAGCTGTTCGACCTCGACCTGGACGACGACGACGTCGACACCGCCGGCGGCCTGCTCGCCAAGGCGATCGGCAAGGTCCCGCTGCCCGGCTCGGTCGGCGACATCCACGGCCTGCACCTCCTCGGCGACCGGGTCGAGGGCCGCCGCAAGCAGCTCGCGACCCTCGTCGTCGCCCTGACCACCCCTGACCTGTCGGCACCCCACACCGACCGCCACGACCGACCCGATCTGCATGGAGCTTCGCGATGACTGACTTCCGTTCTGGTTTTGCCTGCCTGGTCGGGCGGCCCAACGCGGGCAAGTCGACCCTCACGAACGCCCTCGTCGGGCAGAAGGTGGCGATCACCTCCGAGCGTCCCCAGACGACGCGGCACACGATCCGCGGCATCATCCACCGGCCCGACGCCCAGCTCGTGCTGGTCGACACCCCCGGGCTGCACCGGCCGCGCACGCTGCTCGGTGAGCGGCTCAACGCGCTGGTCCGGGACACCCTGACCGAGGTCGACGTGGTGATCTTCTGCCTGCCCGCGGACCAGAAGATCGGCCCCGGCGACCGGTACATCGCCGCCCAGCTCGCCGAGGTCACCTCGCCGGTCATCGCGGTCGCGACCAAGGCCGACGTCGTCGGGCGCGCGCGCCTCACCGAGCACCTGCTCTCGATCGAGAAGCTCGGCGAGTGGGCCGACATCGTGCCCGTCTCCGCGGTGGACGGCTACCAGGTGGACGTCCTCACCGAGGTGATCATCGGCCACCTGCTGCCCGGGCCGGCGCTCTACCCGGAGGGCGAGCTGACCGACGAGCCCGAGGTCGTGATGGTCGCGGAGCTGGTGCGAGAGGCCGCGCTCGAGGGCGTGCGCGACGAGCTGCCGCACTCGCTCGCCGTCGTCGTCGACGAGATCGTGCCGCGCGAGGGGCCGACCCCGATGCTCGACGTGCGGGTGAATCTTTTCGTGGAGCGCGACAGCCAGAAGGCCATCATCATCGGCAAGGGCGGTGCCCGGCTGCGCGACGTCGGCAGCGAGGCCCGGCGCGGTATCGAGGCGCTGCTCGGCACGCGCGTCTTCCTCGACCTGCATGTGAAGGTCGCCAAGGACTGGCAGCGCGACCCGAAGCAGCTGGGGAAGATGGGCTTCTAGGGGCGCAACCGATGCGCCGGGGGACCCGATCGCCCGGCGCCGGGGGGGTGCGAGAACTAGGCTCGGCCCGTGCGCTTTCGGACCGCAGCGTCGACCGCCGTCGGCATCATCGCCCTGGCGGTGGCGGGCGCGAGCATGGGACCCCAGTGGGACCCGTCCCCGCTGCGGGATCCCCTGGCGGTCGAGTCCGGTTCGACGGGAATCGGCACCGAGCTGCACACCACGCCGGTCGGCACCTATGACGTGACGACGCGGGTCGTGCGGGTCCAGCTCGACGGCGCGGCGGTGGACGCCCAGATCAGCGAGCCCGTGAGCGCGCCGGGCGACCGGCCCGGGGTCGTGTTCATCCACGGTGCGGGCACCGGGAAGTTCAGCTCGGCGTTCCGGGTCCAGGCCCATGACCTGGCGAGCGCCGGGATCGTCACGATGGTCCCGAACAAGCGGCTCGACACCTACTCCACCCGCCACCGCAACTACGTGAAGATGGCCCTCGACTACGGCCGTTCGGTCGACGTGCTGCGGGGGACGCCCGGTGTGGACCCGGCCCGGGTCGGGCTCTACGCGGAGAGCGAGGGTGACTGGATCGCCCCGGTGCTGACGGGCACGGACCCCAACCTCGCCTTCGCCGCCCTCATCTCGGCGCCGGTGGTGCCCCCGCGCGAGCAGGCCGCCTTCGCGGCCGACTCCTACCTGCGGAACACCGGCGTGCCGCAGGGGGTCTTCCGTGCGATCCCGCGGGCGGTCGGCATGGCCTTCCCCGGTGGCGCGTTCTCGTACGTCGACTTCGACGTCTCCCCGTTCCAGCGGCGCACCACCCAGCCCGTGTTCGTGGCGTACGGCACGGGCGACTCCGCGATGCCCACCGTGCAGGGCGCCGAGCAGATCATCACCGACCTCGCCGTGGCCGGGAACGACAAGTACACGGTGCGCTACTACGCCGGCGCCGACCACGGCATCCGGGTCGACGGACGGGTCTCGGCGGTCTTCGTCGCGGATCTGGCGCGGTGGATCCTGGGCCTGCCGGTCACCGCGACGGCCGAGCCGAGGATCTCCGGCGACAAGCCGCACCAGACGTATCTCGCAGCGCCCGTGCCGACGCCGCGGTGGTTCCGGAACGGGAACACCGTGCTGTCCACGGTGCTCGGCGCGATCGGCGCGCTCCTGCTCGGAGCCGCCACCTGGCTGGTCGCGCGCCGCTGGCGCCGGCGCGGCACCGGGCTCGCCCGCGGCCTGAGCCCGCCGCTGTTCGCGACGGCGATCGGCGCGGTGCTCACCGTCGCCGGCCTGGTCTGGTACCTCGTGGCGATCACCAGGCTTGCCCTGGACTACGACCAGAACGCGTGGGTGGTCCAGGGTGGCTGGATCGGGGTGCGGCTGCTCGGGCTCGCGACGGTCGTCGCGGCCGCTGTGCTCGTCAACCGGGCCGATGACCTGCGCGGGGACCGGGAACGTCCGGTGGTGCGGGGCGCGCCCGCGGTGGCGATCCTCACTCTGGTCGGTGCGGGTTCGCTGGTGCTCCTCGTGATGCTCGCGTACTGGGGCGTCTTCCAGCTCGGGATCTGAGGGAACCGGCAATTTCGCGACCGCGCATGGGCGACGACGGCGTCATCGGCGGGTAGTTTCGGGGTATGGCGCGGGACCAGATGCGCGAGGTCGTGCTGGTCGAGGTTGTCGATCCCGACCCCGACGAGCTCGCGCGCGGGCAGGGCCCGGATGAACCTGTTACCCACGACGCAGCCGCGCCTCGCGCGTCGTTCCCCGAGCCGATCCGCAGGCGGGCGCTGCGCGGGCCGCGCCGATGGTGGGCCGTCGCCGCGGGTCTCACCCTCCTCCTCACGGGCGGTGTGCTGTCCAGCCTGCACACGCAGGAACGGGCCGCCCGCCTCGCGGCACAGCCCGATGTGCTGGCATCGGTCACACCGCACCTGAACGCGCTGTGGGAGGAACCGCTGCGCGGGTGGGGGCAGGTCGCCTCGATCGGGCGCGACATCGTGCTCTTCGGGTACGAGCCCGAGCGACGGTCCGCCGCCGTCGTCGTGCTCGACGCCATCACTGGGAAGCGGCGCTGGGCGTCGCCGCTGCCGGAGGTCGACTGGACCGGCAACGTCGACTGCGTCGCGCTCGGCAGTACCTCGGTCGAGCGCGCGCCGAACGTTGCCTGCGTCCTGGTGGCCTCCACGAGGTCCGACGCCCAGGACGGGAAATTCGCAGCGGTCGCGCCCGCCATGCTGGTCATCCTCGACGGGGCGACAGGTGCTCGGACGGTCGAGCGCGCGCTGGAGACCGACAAGGTCAGCGTGGCGGCGCTCGGGAACGACGTGGTGCTGGCCCAGGTGCTCCGGGACGGTCACGTCTCGGTCAGTCGCCTGGACGCGCGGACCGGGCGCGCCCGGTGGGCCTTCCGCAGCCCGGCGCCGCTGCCGATGTCGCGCACCGGCGAGCCGTGGGTCTCGGTCGAGATCCAGCACGGGGTCATCGTGGTGAGCGCGCCGGTGTCGTGGGCGATGACGCAGGCCGGGAGGTTGTTGGGCGAGTGGCACCTGGTCGGCGGCGACCGGGCCGCGGCCGGCGGGTGGGCGCTGGAGGTCAGCGTCCTGCCGAACGCGCGATTCGCGGTCGGGCAGTCAGGCGGGTCCTGGTCGAGCCAGGCGAGCTACGGGACCGTCTCGCAGACCGATCGGCGAGACGGGTTCGAGATCCCCGGGCCGGTGCTGGTGCCACTCATCGACGACTCCTCGGCGGCGGACGTGCTCTTCGTGCGGCCGGTGAACCACAGCGGGATCGTCGCGCTGGACGCCGCCACGGGGGAGCTGCGCTGGCGCTCGGACTGGACGCCGGGCTCACGCGTGCTGGTGCTCGACGGTCGCGTCATCGGGCTCGAGCGGCACACGCTGATGGCGATCGACGCTCATTCCGGGGGCGTGCTGTGGAAGCGGGACGTACCGGTCGGCAATCCGCAGCAGGTACTCACCGATGGACGTCTGTTGCTCGTCCCGATGTTCGACACCGTGCGCGGCCCGATGGTGGCCGCCTTCAACGCGGCCGAAGGGCGTCAAGAGTGGGCCAGGGCGCTGCCGCAGCGCGTGACCTACCTCAATGTCCTGCAGCGAAGGCTGCTGGGCATGAGCGACCGGCAGCTGGTCGGCCTCGGGTAGCGGCGCCGGCCGCACGGGCTGCGACGGCGGTTTCGGGCGGCCGCGCGTAGCGTCGAGGGATGGCGCGGGACCAGATGCGCGAGGTCGTGCTGGTCGAGGTCGTCGAGCCCGGCCCCGACGACGTCCTGCGCGCCCGTGGTGAACCGGGCGACCCCGACAGGGACACGTCGACTGTGGAAAGCCCGCGGGTCGACACCCCGATCCGCGAGCGGGCCCTGCGCGGGTTGCGCCACCTGCGCCACCTGCGCCACCTGCGCCGCTGGTGGCCGGTCGCCGCCGGGCTGCCGCTGGTCCTGGTGGTCGGTGGCGCCATCTCCGGGATCCGCGCCGACGACCGGGCCGCCCGTCTTGCCACCATCTCCGAGGTGCTCGCGCCCATCGACGCCTCGCTGCGCGAGCTGTGGCACGAGCCGTTGCGCGGGTGGGGTCAGGTGGACTCGATCGGGCGCGACGTCGTGCTGTTCGGCTACGACGACCAGCGCTCGGCCGCCGTCGTCTCGCTGGACGGCACCACCGGCGAGCGGCGCTGGCAGGCGCCGCTGCCGGAGGTCGCGGGAACCGGCGATGTGCGCTGCGTCGCCCTCGGCATGCCGGGGGACGACCGGGTGGCAGACGTCGCCTGCCTGCTGGCGGGTGCCTCGCGGCTCGACGCCCAGGACGGCAACTACTCACCCGTCGGGTCGGCCCGGCTGGTCGTCCTCGACGGCAAGACGGGCAAGCGGGTGGCCCAGCGCACGATGGCGAGCACGAGCGTGACCATGGCGGCGCTCGGGAGGGATCTGGTCGTCGCCGAGATCCTCCGCAACAACCATGCGCTGGTGACGCGCGAGGACCCGGTGTCCGGGCGCCCCCGGTGGACGTTCCGCAGCACCGACCCGCTGCCGGAGTCGGGCGGCTCGCCGCCGTGGCTGTTCACCTCGATCCAGCACGGGGTCATCCTGCTGGGTGGACCGGTGACCTTGGCGCTCGGACCGGACGGCACGGTCCTGGGTGAGTGGCACCTGCTCGGCGGCGACCGGGCCGCCATCGGCGGCTGGGGGCCCGAGGTCACGGTGCTGCCCGACGGGCGATTCGCCGTCGGGCAGTCGGGCGGGGTCTGGTCGAGCGAGGCGCACTACGGCACCGTCTCGACGGGCGACCGGCGCGACGGCTACTCGATCTCCGGCCCGCTCGTGGTGCCCATGGTCGACGACGGGTCCGCGCCGGACGTGATCTTCGTGCGGCCGGTGGACGAGAACGGGCTGGTCGCGGTGGACTCCGCCACCGGCAAGCAGCTGTGGGCGTCCCGCTGGGCGCCCGGTGGACGGTCGCTGCTGCTCGACGGGCGCCTGATCGCCATCGCGCACCAGAAGATGACGGCCGTGGACGCCCATTCCGGGCACCTGCTGTGGAGCGTGGACATGCCGCTCGGCGACCACGCGCAACAGGTGCTCACCGACGGGCGCACCCTGCTCGTCCCGACGTTCGATCCCGAGCGGGGGGCGGTCATGACGACCTTCGACCCGTCCGACGGTCGCGAACGGTGGAGCGCGACGCTGCCGAGTGGAGTGGATTTCCTCGACGTGGTCGACGGTCGGCTGCTCGCGATGACGGATCAGGAGCTCGTGGCCCTCGGGTGACGTGTACAGTGCCGAATATGCATTCGTTCGCGCAGCGACTCCTCCTTCGTCGCCGCGACGGGGTCTGACCGGCCGGTCCCTCGTCGCGGTGGTCGTCGTGCCCCGGCCGACCCGTCGAAGCGAAAGAAGCCCCCGATGAAACACGATTCCCAGGTGCGCGCGGCACAGCAGCCGACCACCATGCCGACCCACAAGTACCGCGCCTTCTCCGGGCTGGACGGTTACGACCTGTCCGCGCGGACGTGGCCCTCCCGCACGATCACCCAGGCGCCTCGCTGGCTGTCCACGGACCTGCGTGACGGCAACCAGGCGCTCATCGAGCCGATGGACCCGCGGCGCAAGCGGCGGATGTTCGACCTCCTCGTGCGGATGGGCTACAAGGAGATCGAGGTCGGGTTCCCGGCCGCGAGCCAGACCGACTTCGCGTTTGTGCGCTCGATCATCGAGGACGGCGCGATCCCGGACGACGTGACGATCTCCGTGCTGACCCAGGCCCGGACGGACCTCATCGAGCGGACGGTCGCCTCCCTCGTCGGTACCCCGCGCGGGACGGTGCACATGTACAACGCGACCGCGCCGGTGTTCCGGGAGATCGTGTTCCGCAACAACCGCGAGGGGACCAAGGAGCTCGCGGTCGCCGGCACCCAGGCCGTTGTCGACCTCGCCGAGAAGCTGCTCGACGAGGACACGGTGTTCGGGTTCGAGTACTCCCCGGAGATCTTCACCGACACCGAGCTGGAGTTCGCGCTCGAGGTGTGCGAGGCGGTGATGGACGTCTACCAGCCCCAGGAGGGGCGCGAGATCATCCTCAACCTGCCGGCCACGGTCGAGCGCGCGACGCCCACCACGTACGCCGACCAGATCGAGTGGATGAGCAACAACCTCACCCGGCGTGAGCACATCGCCATCTCCGTGCACCCGCACAACGACCGCGGCACGGCCGTCGCGGCCGCCGAGCTGGCCCTCATGGCCGGCGCCGACCGGGTCGAGGGGTGCCTGTTCGGGCAGGGCGAGCGGACCGGCAACGTCGACCTCGTCACGCTCGGGCTGAACCTGTTCAGCCAGGGGATCGACCCGCAGGTCGACTTCTCCGACATCGACGAGATCCGCCGCACGGTCGAGTACTGCACCCAGATGGACGTGCACCCGAGGCACCCGTACGGCGGGGACCTCGTCTACACGTCGTTCTCGGGCTCGCACCAGGACGCGCTGAAGAAGGCGTTCGAGGCCCGCGAGGTGCAGGCCGCGGCCGCCGGGGTCAGCACCGACGACCTCATCTGGGCACTGCCCTACCTGCCGATCGACCCCAAGGACGTCGGCCGGAGCTACGAGGCCGTGATCCGGGTCAACTCGCAGTCCGGCAAGGGCGGCATCTCCTACCTCATGAAGCACGAACGGCACCTGGACCTGCCGCGCCGGCTCCAGATCGAGTTCTCCCGCGCGGTCCAGGCGTTCACCGACACCGCAGGCGGCGAGGTCACCGCGGACGACCTGTGGCGGATCTTCTCCGACGAGTACCTGCCGGTCGACGCCGACAGCGAGCTCGAGCCGTGGGGCCGGTTCGCACTGCGCGGGACCCGGGCCGTCAGCGGCGGCGACGCGCCCGACGCGCTGAGCGTCGACCTGGTCGACAACGGCACCGAGATCACGCTCCAGGGATCCGGGAACGGGCCGATCGCGGCCTTCATCGACGCGCTCTCGGGGGTCGGCGTCGAGGTCGCGGTCCTGGACTACGCCGAGCACGCGCTCGCTCAGGGCGAGGACGCGCGAGCGGCCTCCTACGTCGAGTGCTCGGTCGGCGAGCATGTCCTGTGGGGCGTGGGCATCGACCCGTCGATCACCACCGCGTCCCTCAAGGCGATCATCTCCGCAGTGAACCGCGCCCAGCGCTGACCCCCGCCACCCGGCGGCCCGCCACCCGGCGGCCCGCCGGCG
>NZ_DATCNW010000036.1:0-5818 GCF_036565025.1 Pengzhenrongella sp. | reverse complement strand
GTCGACGGGTCCGCTCGCGACGACGACCAACCGGTCCGGCGCCGCTGCGACGAGCGCGCCGACGGCGTCGAGCGCGGCGGCGCGAACGTCCTCGAGCACGACGGCACGTCCGGCCGCGCCGGGTACGAGCAGGACGGTCTCCGGGACGAGGGCAGCGATGGCGAGCACGCCCCGACGTTAACCGCTCGTGGCGAGCCGGTCGCCATCGGGCCGGCAGGCCACCAGAAAACGAACCACCCACGCACCGTTGCAGATGAGTGCTGATTAGCGGCGCTCATGCTGCACTCTCACCTTGCGGTGGGAGGGTCCCGGTCTGACCGCGTTGCCGCGTGCCGGGTTGACGCTTCACAGCCACCTGCCGGGCAAGCCCGGTCCTCTGGTCGGCTCCACGTCCGTTGTGGGTCTCCGCGCCACTCGCGGCGACCTTGAGCTCATTTCTGCCGTACTGCGCCAGGTTCAGCGCAGCGTTGACGTCCCGGTCCATGACCATCGCGCAGACGTCGCACACGTACATACGCTCGGAGAGGGTGAGCTTGGCTCTCACCGCACCACACCGCGAGCAGGTCTTGCTACTGGCGAACCAGCGATCGGCGACGATCAGGGTCCCGCCGTGCCATTCGATCTTGTACGCGAGCTGGCGTCGGATCTCGGAAAACGAAGCATCGGCAACGTGCCGGGCCAATCGCCGGTTCTTGGTCATCCCGGCGACGTTCAGGTCCTCGATCACCACCACGCCGTAGGTGCGGGCGATGCTGGTGGTCAGCTTGTGGATCGAGTCCTTCCGGACATCGGCGACTCGGCCGTGTAGCCCGCCCAGACGAGCACTTGCGCGCCGCCAGCGGTTCGAGGGTCGCTGCCCGGTGCGCCGGTCCGGCCCCTGCCGGCGGGACACCGTGCGGGCCGCGCGGCGCACCTTGCGCAGCGCCGCACCCAGGTGCCTGGGGTTGGGGATCTCGGTCCCGTCCGAGAGCACCGCAAGGGTCTTGATCCCCAGGTCGATGCCGATCACGTCGCCTGGCTTGGTCGCCCGAGGACGCTGAACGTCCTGCTCGACCGTGAACGAGGCGAACCATCGGCCGCGCTCGAACCGCACCGTGGCAGAGCGGATGCGGGCACCGGCCAGACGGTCAGTGACATCCTCGTGCAGCTTCATCCGGCCCAGTACCGGCAGGACCGCAGTAATGCCACCGGCCCGGATCGGCCCGGTGGTGAACCGGACCGACGGGCGAGCCTGGTGCTTGGACCTGAACCGTGGGAACCCGACCTTCGCGCCCTTGCGCTTGGGGCCCCGGGACGCCGACCAGTTCTTCAACGCCCGCGCGAGGCGCTCCAGGCCGCTCGCGTAAGCCTCTTTCGAGTTCTCCCGCCACCAGGGCGCCACGTTGATCTTGGCGAGGTTCCAGGCCTTGCGCAGCCCATAGAACGACCAGTCCACGAACGGGGTCAAATCCTCGCCCGTGATCCCGTAGGACTTCTCCGCCGCACGCTGGGACAGGTTCGCCTTGACCCTCGCCAGCCCCCAGTTGAAAGCGACCCGGGCCCCGCCCGCGTGCGACCGCAACGCCCGCTCCTGGGACGGGGTCGGGTCCAGGGCCACCCGGACGGCGAGCAGGGTCATCACGGCTCATCCGCCGTCGCAGCCGCGACGGCGCGTGCGGCACGATTCGCCGCCGCCCGGCGCCCGTACCGGCGCGCGACACCTCGGATCGCGGAGTATGGCCAGGAACTTACGGCGGTGCCCGTTCAACGCGGACCCGACCTCGCTCACCACGCGGTCCACCGCGATGTGCTGCCCAGTGGACCATTCGGTGACCCGTGCGACCTGCCGGTCAAGGTCCGGGCGCTGATCGGCGGACGACACCCGTGCATACACGACGGCCTGACCGGTTGTGGCGTCCGGGCGTACCGGCCCCCCGATCACGATCAGCCGACCAGCCAGATAGGCGGGCACCGGAAGCTTCCCGGCCAGGTACCAGCGCCGGGCGCTGTCCTACGACACGCCCCGCGCGGCTGCCCACTGCTTCAGGTTCACAACGCCACTCCGTCATACTTCTGCCAACTAAAGCAGGCCGAATCGGCAATAGTTGCAGCCCCCTGACCCCGACCCGCGCACGCGGGTAGGGTTTCCTCGTATGGGCTTCTTCCGAAGCGGGCACGGGGGCGGCTGGCTGGGGCAGGGTCGCGGGCCCACCGAGCCGGACGACGACGGCCTGCCTGAATCCGAGATGTCCGGCGCCCAGCTGCGCGACGAGGTCCAGGACCTGCTCGCGCGCGAGCTCGGCGCGACCGGGATCGACACGGAAGCCGGCGCCGACACGCCGACGCCGCTGAGCGTCGCGCGCATCATCGAGTGGTTCGACACCAACCAGTTCAGCTACTTCCTCGACAACGACGGGGACCTCGGTGGGCTGTGGCGCGGGCGGCTGTTCTACTTCTTCCTGTTCGGTGAGCAGTCGGAGATCCTGCAGATCCGGGGGCAGTGGAACCGTGAGGTCGCCATCGAGCGGCTCGAGGAGGTGCTCGGGGCCTGCAACGAGTGGAACGCCGACCGGATCTGGCCCAAGGCCTACGTCCGCGTCCGGGACAACGGCATGGTGCATGTGATCGCGGAGGTGGCGACCGACCTTGAGCACGGGGTCACCGACACCCAGCTCGCGCAGCTGCTGAACGCGGGGCTGAGCACGGGCAACATGCTCTTCGACGCGATCGACGAGCTGTACCCGGACCCCGCGGCGGTGGCACCGTGAAGCCCGACGCGCTCCCCGGTTGGATCTCCCGGGTCCTGCGCAACGCCCGACCCAAGGCTCAGCCGGAGCCGGTGCCGCGCGAGCGCGTCACGCCGATCTCCCGCAGCCGCATCGCCGACTACCTCACGCGCCGCGGCTACCGCTTCGTGATCGACGACGACGGCGATCTCACCGGCACCTGGGACGGCAACCGGTTCTGGTTCCTGCTGCTCGGTGAGCAGTCCGAGATCGTGCAGGTGCGGGGACGCTGGCACCGCACCCTGCCGGTCGAGCGACGGTCGGCGGTGCTGCTGGCCGCAAACGACTGGAACCGCGAACGCATCTGGCCGAAGGTCTACGTGCGCGAGGAGGAGGGCGAGCTCGCCCTGTACAGCGAGGTGTCGGTCGACCTCGAGCACGGCGCGACCGAGAACCAGCTCGCGCAGCTGCTCGGGTGCGGGCTCGGCACGGGCGTCCAGGTGCTCACGGCGCTCGACGCCCTCCTCCCGGAGCCC
This sequence comes from Pengzhenrongella sp., assembly GCF_036565025.1. Classification (NCBI taxonomy): domain Bacteria; kingdom Bacillati; phylum Actinomycetota; class Actinomycetes; order Micrococcales; genus Pengzhenrongella; species Pengzhenrongella sp. The sequence continues at coordinate 2,577 of NZ_DATCNW010000036.1, read as the reverse complement.
CCGCTGGCTCTCTGAGCCCACCACCCCCGACGTGTCAGCCGCTGCGCGCAGCAGGGACCGCGCTGCGGCTGACACGTCGAACGGACCCACACGTGTCAGCCGCTGCGCGCCCCAGGGACCGCGCTGCGGCTGACACGTCTCGGGGGCTAGCGGCGGCGGAGGGTTGGCAGGCCGATCGCGACCGGGCCGCCGGCGGGCGCGCCGTGGGAGTGCTCGTCCTCGCCGAGGCCGGCGCGGGCCCGCTCCCGGTCCGCCCAGGCATCCCCGGCACGCGTGCGGCGCACGGCGAACGTGCCGCCCTCGGTCGCCGAGTCGGCCACCAGGTGGTGTGGCGCTCCGTGCGTCACCTCGACCGTGACGAGGTCGCCGGGACGAGGCAGCCGGGGGTCGACGTCGGGCGCGAGGCGCGGGTCGAGGCCGCCGTCGTCGGCGGCGCGCGCCACGACTCCCGCGGGCAGGGCGAGGTGGACGAGGCGGTTGTCCGCGGCCCGCCCGGAGATCCGCAGCGAGGCGCTGTCCTTGCGCCCGCGCTCCTCGGCCGCCAGCACCTCGACCGTGCGGCCGACCTGGGCGACGTTCTCCTCGAGCGAGATGCGCTCGGTCAGCACCGCGAGCCGCTCGTAGCGTTCCTGCACGACGGCCTTGGGCAGCTGGTCGGGCAGGTCGGCGGCGGGGGTGCCGGGACGCTTGGAGTACTGGAACGTGTACGCCGAGGCGAACCGGGCCTCGGCGACCACGCGCATCGTCTCGGCGAAGTCCTCCTCGGTCTCCCCCGGGAACCCCACGATGATGTCGGTCGTGATGGCGGCGTCGGGCATCACGGCCCGCACGCGCTGGAGGATGCCGAGGAACTTCTCCGAGCGGTACGAGCGCCGCATGGCCCGCAGCACCCGGTCCGAGCCGGACTGCAACGGCATGTGAAGCTGGGGCATGACCGACGGCGTCTGCGCCATCGCCGCGATGACGTCGTCGGTGAACGCGGCCGGGTGCGGGCTGGTGAACCGAACCCGCTCGAGGCCCTCGATCGCGCCGCACGCGCGCAGCAGCTTCGCGAACGCGCCGCGGTCGCCGAACTCGACGCCGTAGCTGTTGACGTTCTGACCGAGCAGGGTCACCTCGAGCGCGCCCTGATCGACGAGCACCTGCACCTCGGCGAGGATCTCGCCGGGGCGCCGGTCGCGCTCCTTGCCACGCAGCGCCGGCACGATGCAGAACGTGCAGGTGTTGTTGCACCCGACGCTGATCGAGACCCAGCCCGCGTACACCGACTCGCGCCGGGTCGGCAGCGTGGACGGGAAGACCTGCAGCGACTCGGCGATCTCGACCTCGGCGCGCTCGTTGTGCCGGGCGCGCTCGAGCAGCACCGGCAGCGCGTCCAGGTTGTGCGTGCCGAAGACGACGTCGACCCACGGCGCGCGGTCCACGATGCCTGCGCGGTCCTTCTGCGCGAGGCAGCCGCCGACGGCGATCTGCATGCCCGGGCGGTCGCGCTTCACGCTCGCGAGCTGGCCGAGGTTCCCGTACAGCTTGCCGGCCGCGTTCTCCCGGACCGCGCACGTGTTGATGACCACGACGTCGGCCACCGACGCCTCCGTGCCGTCCTGCGCGCGGGGCGCGGCGACGTAGCCGGCCTGCTCGAGCAGGCCCGCCATGTGCTCGGAGTCGTGGACGTTCATCTGGCAGCCGAGGGTGCGCACGAGGTAGGTGCGGGGGCTCGTCGGGGCGGTGGTCGTGGACATCGCGACAAGGGTACGGCGCACGTCCCGGTTTCCGGTGTGTTGCCAAGTCGTGACCTTCCTGAGTAGGTAATGAAACAAACGGCGCTTAGGTTCATCACATGGTCAACCAACCTGAAGACTCCGTCATGCCCACCGGACGCGGGGTCGCCCTCGGTGAACCGTTGGTCGTGCTGACGAAGGTGAACAAGAACTTCGGGTCGCTGCACGTGCTGCAGGACATCGACCTCACGGTGCATCGCGGTGAGGTGCTGGTGGTGATCGGGCCGTCGGGTTCGGGCAAGTCGACGTTGTGCCGGGCGATCAATCGTCTGGAGACGATCGACAACGGCACGATCGAGATCGATGGCGTGCCGCTGCCGGCGGAGGGCAAGGCGCTGGCCCAGCTGCGGGCCGACGTCGGCATGGTGTTCCAGTCGTTCAACCTGTTCGCCCACAAGACGATCCTGGCGAACGTGACCCTCGGGCCGATCAAGGCCAAGGGCGTCAAGAAGGCCGTCGCGGAGGCCACCGCGATGAAGCTGCTGGAGCGGGTCGGCGTCGCGAACCAGGCGAACAAGCTCCCCGCCCAGCTCTCCGGGGGTCAGCAGCAGCGGGTCGCGATCGCCCGGGCGCTCGCGATGGAGCCGAAGGTGATGCTGTTCGACGAGCCGACGTCGGCCCTGGACCCGGAGATGATCAACGAGGTCCTGGACGTCATGGTGTCCCTCGCGAAGGAGGGCATGACGATGGTCGTGGTGACCCACGAGATGGGCTTCGCCCGCAAGGCCGCCAACCGCGTGGTGTTCATGGACGGCGGGCAGATCGTCGAAGAGGCCGAGCCCGAGCAGTTCTTCACCGC
>NZ_DATCNW010000035.1:0-2800 GCF_036565025.1 Pengzhenrongella sp. | reverse complement strand
CTGGTCTTGATCTCGCTGCCGTTCTTCCACTTCGCGCATCGGTTGCGCTACCTGCTAGTCGACCTCGGCGTTCCGGCGGCCAAGAGCACGGTGGCGCAGGTGATCTTTTACGGGGGCGCGGTCCTGGTGACTCTGCTCACGATCTACGTGCTCCTGACGACCGCGCCGATCTCGGTGGGGTGACGCGTCGGTGTTCACCGTCGAAGCAGTCCCAGCTCCGGAGCTCGGAAACGCGAGCTTCCTGGTCGCCGACCGCGAGCGCGGGGTGGCCCTGGTCATCGATCCCCTCCGCGACGTCAGCCCTTATCTGAGAATCGCCGATCGACTCGGCGTCAAGGTCACCAACGCTCTAGACACCCACCTGCACAACGACTTCGTGTCCGGCCGGCGCGAGCTCGAGGCCGCGGCGGGGACCGACATCGCCGACCTGGCGCCCGGCCACGACCTGAAAGTGGGGGAGATCACGCTCCAGGCCCTCCACACGCCCGGCCACACGCCTGACCATCTGAGCTACCTCCTCATCGAGCGCGGCCGGCCCCGAGCGCTGTTCTCGGGCGGCGCCGTTATGATCGGCGCCATCGCTCGTACCGACCTGTTCGGCCCGCACCTCGCAGTGCAGCTGGCGCTGGAAGCGCTGCGGACGTTGCAGGTGAGGCTGCGCGGCCTGCCCGACGACATCGCGGTGTTTCCGACTCACGGGAGCGGATCGTTCTGCGGCACCGGAGGACACAGCGGGCACGAGACAACTTTGGGTCACGAGCGCGCCACGAACCCGTTCTTCCAGACCACGGAGGTGATGCAGTTCCTGGCGCGCGCTCTCAACCAGCAGCGGTACCCGGCGTACTACCGCGACATGGCGGCGATCAACCTGGCGGGTGCCAAACTGCTGGGCCTCGATCTCCCAGCACCGACGAAGCTGAGCGCGGCGGCTGTGGCTGCGCTCATCGCCGAGGGCGCCGCGGTGGTGGACGTCCGGGTGGGGCGTGACTACGACAAGGGACACATTCCGGGCAGCTACAGCGTCGGCCTCGACGGCCCTTTCAGTGCGTGGGTCGGCTGGCTGATTCCCCGAGGCCGGACCATCGTGCTGGCCGGTGGGACCGATGCCCAGCACCGCGAGTCCCAGCGCCAGCTCTACCGGATCGGGTTCGATTCAGTCGCCGGCGTGCTCGACGGGGGAATGGACGCTTGGCAGGTGAGCGGACGGGAGCTGTCCACGTTCGAGACCGTCGACGTCGAGGACATGGCGGCCTGGATCCTCAGCGCCGAGCCGATGACCGTCGTCGACACTCGGGACGAGCACGAGTGGTCCGGTGGCCACGTCCCTGGCGCGGTGCACATGTATGTGCCCGACGTGCCGTATCGAGCGGGCGAAATTCCGCCTGAAGCGCCGGTTGCCGTGCATTGCGCGTCCGGGTATCGCGCAGGCATCGCCGCCAGCCTCCTCGAACAGGCGGGTTTGAAGCGGATCATCCACGTCAACGGTCCCTACTCGGACTGGGACCGCCTGCACCTCGCGGAGACGGTGCCCTAACCTCCCTTCAGGGGAAGGTGGCCGATCGCGTCAACACAACCCGACCATTCGGGCACATATCGTCGTATAGCGCGCGATAGCCACAGCCGAAAGGGCGCATATGGTCGTGTCGCCGGCGCGCGCGCCGGCTCCAGTTACCTATGCATCAGTCGTCGCCGCTTCAAGCAACGCCGCGAACTTTCGCTGCGCGGCCTCACGGCGTGTCGGCACATGCTCTCGCGGCCAGATCCCCTTCGGCGCCTCGTAGCCGGACAGGATCTGCCGGGCCACCGACACGCGGTGGACCTCGTCTGGACCGTCGTACATGCGCGCGGCGCGAGCGTGCCGGTACATCTCCTCGAGCGGCAGGTCGGACGAATAGCCGAGCGAGCCGTGGATCTGGACGGCGCGGTCGATCACGTCGTGCAGGACTTTGGCGCCGAAGAACTTGATCAGGGAGATCTCCTTCCGCGCGGCGGCCGCCCCCTGCGTGTCGATAACCCAGGCGGCGTGCAGCGTCATCAGGCGTGCCGCTGACATCTCGGCGGCCGAGTCGGCAATCCAGTTCTGGACCGTTTCGTGGCTGGCCAGCTTCTTGCCGAAAGCTTCGCGCTGCAGCGCCCGCTCGCACATCATGTCGAAGGCGCGGCGCGCCTGGCCGAGCCAGCGCATGCAGTGGTGGATGCGGCCGGGTCCGAGCCGGGCCTGCGCGATCAGGAAGCCCTGGCCCCGTTTGCCGATGAGATTCTCCTGGGGCACCCGCACATCCTCGTACAGGACCTCGGCGTGACCGTAGCCGAAGCGCTCGTCTCCGCCCATGGTCGGAATGTTTCGCACCTTCTTGAGCCCAGGCGTGTCACCCGGGACGATGATCATCGATGCGCGGTCGTGCGGGCCCGCATCGGGGTTGGTCACGACCATCGCGATGAGGAAGTCGGCGATCATGCCGTTCGACGTAAACCACTTATGACCGTTGATCACCCACTCGTCGCCCTTGAGCACGGCGGTGGTGGAGAGGAGGGTCGGGTCTGAGCCCGCGGTGTCGGGCTCGGTCATCGAGAAGGCCGAGCGCATCTTGCCTTCGAGCAGGGGATGGAGCCAGCGCCGTTTCTGCTCGTCAGTCCCGAAGTGAGCGAGCACTTCAGCGTTGCCTGAATCGGGCGCCTGGTTGCCGAAGATGATTGGACCCCACATCGAGGCGCCCTCGATCTCGTGCATCAGCCCGAGCTTGACCTGTCCGTAGCCCTGGCCCCCCAACTCCGGTGGTAGGTGGGTGGCCCAGAGCTC
>NZ_DATCNW010000034.1:0-4410 GCF_036565025.1 Pengzhenrongella sp. | reverse complement strand
CGTCGAGGCTCGTGGCGAGCTTGAGGGTGACGAAGGGGCGCCGGCGGTCGACCGCGGCGAGCCACCGCTGCAGCAGCTCGCGGCTCTCCGCCTCCCGCAGGCCGAAGTCCACGTCGACGCCGGCAGCCCGCAGCCGGGCCGCTCCCCCGGACGCGACGGGGTTCGGGTCGCGGACGGCCACCACGACCCGGGCGATCCCGGCGTCGAGCAGCGCCTGCGCGCACGGTCCGGTGCGGCCGGTGTGGTTGCACGGCTCGAGGGTGACCACCGCGGTCGCGCCGCGGACGTCGATCCCGGCCGCGCGGGCCACGGCGAGCGCCGACGCCTCGGCGTGCGGGGTGCCCGCTCCCGCGTGCCAGCCCTCGGCGAGGACGTGGCGGAGGCCGTCGGGCAGCGGGCCGCTACGCAGCGTCCCGTCGGGCAACATCCCGTCGCGATGCGCGCCGTCGGACAGCGCGCCGTTGGGCACGCCGTCGGACAGCGCGCCGTTGGACAGCGCCCCGTCGCGCGCGCCGTCGGACAGCGCGCCGTTGGACTGCGTCCCGTCGCGCGCGCCGTCGGACAGCGCGCCGTTGGACTGCGTCCCGTCGTGCAGCGCGCCGTCGGACCGGGGCGGGGCGAGCAGCACGCAGCCGACGCGGGGGTTCGGCCCGTTGGCGGGGCCACGCAGGGCGAGCTCGAGCGCGCGATCCATCGCGGCGAGCTCGCTCATCATCGTGGGCGCCCGGGTGGACGTCCTGCGGGGCGCGTCCTCGCGCATCTCCGCGTGCTCCGTGGCCATGCCAGCCTCCCCGTGCCTGAAGCTCCGGGGTAGGAAGGCGCCGCGCCCTCGAATGAGCGCGCGTCACCAAACGGAGTCCACGGCCGAGGCCGCGCACACCGTCACGTACTTCCTCCCATCCGGACTTTCACCGTCGGTCCTGGAGTTTCACCAGATCAACCGCGGTCAGCCCTGGACAGGGCCTCGCGCGGGTCGCGGACTATCACCGCCGGCTCGGAATTACACCGACCCCGGAGCACGTGTTGTGTTCTTCTCAACGATCATGCCACACCCCCTCATTCCCCCCACCCGAGTGACGCACCCCACCCCACCCCAGCGCAGCCACCCGCGCCCGCGGCCACGCCCGCGGCCAGGCGGCCAGCCGGCCAGGCGGCCAGGCGGCCAGGCGGCCAGGCGGCCCCCTGATCCGCAGAATGCGCACATCCGTGCTCGATGCGCACATCCGATGTGCGCAGAAGACACCGATGTGCGCAGTCTGTGGCCGGACGCTCGATCCGCTGGCGGAGGCGGGTGCGGCGCAGGCCGACCCGGCCGCCGACGCCGAACGGGTCGGCCCAGACCGTCAGCCGCCGCGAATTCCGCAGACTGCGCACATCGGTGTCCGATGCGCACATCCGATGTGCGCAGAAGACACGGATGTGCGCAGTCTGCGGCTGGTTCCGATCTCTGCGGCCGTTTCCGGGCTCTGGGGTGAGCTCGGGGTCAGTGGGAGTGGGGGGTGGCGTTGGCCAGGGTGCGGAGGGATTCGATCTCGGCGGCGGGGTTGTCGGCGCCGTAGACGGCCGAGCCGGCGACGAAGACGTTCGCGCCGGCGTCGGCGATGCGTTCGATGGTGGTGCGCGAGACGCCGCCGTCGACCTGGACCCAGACGTCGAGGCCGGCCTCGCTGATCGCGGCCCGGGCGCGTCGGATCTTGGGCAGGGTGCCCTCGATGAACGACTGGCCGCCGAAGCCGGGCTCGACCGTCATCACGAGCAGCATGTCGATCTCGGAGAGCAAGTCCAGGAACGGCTCGACCGGCGTCGCGGGCTTCAGCGCGAGCCCCGCCCGTGCGCCGAGCCGGCGCAGCTCGCGCGCGAGACGAACGGGAGCCTGCGCCGCCTCGGCGTGGAACGTGACCGACGCCGCACCCGCCTCCGCGAAGCCGGGCGCCCACCGGTCCGGGTTCTCGATCATCAGATGCGTGTCGATCGGGATCGGGCAGACCTGAACGAGCCGCTCGACCACCGACAGCCCGATGGTCAGGTTCGGCACGAAGTGGTTGTCCATCACGTCGACGTGCGCGTAGTCCGCGTTCGCGATGACCCCCAGGTCACGCTCGAGGTTCGCGAAGTCGGCGGACAGAATGCTCGGGTTGATCAGGACGCCCATGGGGGTCACCGTACCGGCGCCGGCGCGAGGGCCCGCGCACGGGCCTCCTCGCGGGATTTACCTGCCAAGTCCCCGCGCCGGGTTCACCGAGCCATATTCCCTCGCCGGCTTCACCGGTCGAGGTCCCGAGCGGGGGTCCACCGGTCGAGGTTCCCGCACCGGCTTCTCGGTCGAGCTCCCCGCGTGGGGTTCGCCCGCCGCGTCGAGGCTGACGAAATCCCCGAGCGAATCCGTCCGTGCGGACCATGGTGCGGATGGGGCTCCTGGGACGCCCGGATGGCCGATCCGAGTTCACTCCTGCACCACCACTCCCATGCTCCGCACCGACGGATCCGCTTGGTATCCCCAGTCGCGCGAGCGCGCACGTCCGGCGAAGCGCTCGGCTCGGCGTCGCTTCCGCTCCGGCGGCTCAGCACTCGCCGAGCGCCGAGTGTTCAGCTCGGCGCTCAGCACTCGCAGCTCGGCGCTCGGCGCTCGGCGCTCAGCGCTCCGCTCTGTGCGCTCCGCTCTGTGCATCGCTCAGTGCAGCCGATCTGCACCAGGGGTGCACATTCGCTGCACTGAGCGATTCACTGAGCGATGCACTGAGCACTGGAAGCCAGCAGTGTCAGGCCCGCCGCGCAAGCAGCGTCCAGGCGATACCGGAGCGGTCAGGCCTTGCGGCGCAGCAGCGTCAGGTGCATCGCGTCGGTGCCGTGCACGTGCGGCCAGAGCTGGACGTCGTGCCGGTCCCCGAGCGGGATGTCGTCCCCGGCCACCGCACGCACGCTCTCGCGGGCGTCGAGCACCTCGACGTCGTCGCGCTTGCGGAGCACGTCCTTGACGACCAGCTGCGTCTCGGCGAGGTGCGGGGAGCAGGTCACGTAGGCGACCACGCCACCGGGCCGCACCGCGTCGAGCGCGGAGGTCAGCAGCTCGCGCTGCAGGGTCCCGAGCTGGGCGAGGTCCGACGGCGTCCGGCGCCAGCGCGCCTCCGGCCGGCGGCGCAGCGCCCCGAGCCCGGTGCACGGCGCGTCCACCAGCACGCGGTCGTACGCCCCGGGCTCGTCCTGCCCGACGACGCGCCCGTCCCCGGCCCGCACGTCCTCGATCGCGTCCAGCGGCACGGCCGAGAGCGCGTTGGCGACCAGCCGCACGCGGTGCGGGAGCACCTCGTTCGCGACCAGTCGCGCGCCGCGCTCGTACGCGAGGGCGCCGAGCAGGGCGGCCTTGCCACCCGGTCCGGCGCACAGGTCGAGCCAGCGCTCATCGCGACCACCGTCGAGCGGGGCGGCGGCCAGCGCGAGGGTGACCAGCTGGCTGCCCTCGTCCTGGACCCCGGCCCGGCCGTCCCGGACGGCAGGGACCATGCCCGGGTCCCCGCCGCTGAGCACGACGGCGGTCGACGTCCAGCGCCCGGTCGTGCCGGCACCGCGGGTCTGGTCGACCAGGTCCGCGAGGTCCACCAGCCCCGGTCGCGCGACCAAGGTCACCTGCGGGGCGACGTTGTTGGCGCGCAGCACGTCCCCGAGCTCGCTCGAATCGAGACCGTTGCCGACGAGCGCCTCGCGGAACGCGCGGGTGATCCACACCGGATGGCTCTCGGTCACCGCGAGGCGCGCGACGGCGTCGTCCCCAGCGGGGTCCGCGGCCTCGCCGATCTTCTCGAGCCACGTGTCGAGCGACTCGCGCCCGACCGCGCGCAGCACCGCGTTGACGAACTGACCGCTGCCGACGCCGGTGCGCTCGCGGGCCAGGCCCACGGTCTCCGAGACGGCGGCGTGCGCTGGCACCCGCATGCCGAGCAGCTGGTGCGCGCCGATCCGGAGCAGGTCCAGGACCGCGGCCTCGATCTTGTCGAGCTTGCGGGCCGCGCAGATCTCGATGATCGCGTCGTACCGTCCGCGCAGCCGCAGCGTGCCGTAGGCCAGCTCGGTCGCGAACGCGGCGTCGCGGCCCGAGATCCCCCGGTCCCGGAGCATGGGGGGCAGCACGAGGTTCGCGTAGGAGTCCGAGTCCTCGACGTCGCGCAGCACGTCGAACGCGGCGCTCCGGGCGAGGTCGGTGCCGCGGCGCCGGTCGGTCGGCGCGGCGGCGGTGCGGTGCCCCGCCGAGGCCGACCGGGCGGACCCGCGCTCGTGGCCGCGGGCGTCGCGTCGGTCCGCGCTGTCCGGCCGGCGGGTGCCGTCCGGGCGGGCGGGGCTGTCCGGTCGCGCGTTGTCGGACCGGCCGGCGGAGCTGCGGCTGCCGCGACGCGAGCTGTCCCGACGGTGCAGCTC
>NZ_DATCNW010000033.1:0-2617 GCF_036565025.1 Pengzhenrongella sp. | reverse complement strand
GGCCGTCGGTGTCGATGGGGCTCGCGACGACCGGGACCGGACCGTGGGTCCCCCGCGACCTGCTGGCGGCCGCCGACGAGGAGCTGTACCGCGCGAAGCGGGCGGCCCACGCCGGCCACGAACGCGCGGACCGCCGCCGCGGGGCGGGCGCGCAGCGTCCCTGGCGCGAGATCTCCAGCCCGCGCGGGCACTGACCGACGCCGACTGGCTGAGGAGCGGGACGCGCGCCGACGACCGAGATCGGTCAGGCCTCGGCGGCCTCCAGACGGCCGGTCGCCACCGCCGCGGCCAGGGCCCGGTGGTCGGCGACCGTCTGGTCCGCGTACCCGAGCGCGAACTCCGCGACCGCACGCTCGAACTTCTTGCTCGAGCCGAGGTAGGTGGCGATCGCGACCCGGTCGCCGGACCGCGCGTGAGCCCGTGCGAGCGTCCACGCGCACAGCCGGCCGTAGGCGGTCAGCCCCGCGGGAGTCATCTTTTCGATCACCGCGGAGCCCTTGTGGTCGCGGAGCTGGCGGACATAGAAGTCCCGCTGCGTGCCGTCCGGGCCCACCACCCGTCGGGCGCCCAGGAAGATGTCGCTCGTCGACTGCATGAGGTGCTGGCCCCGGACCACGCGGTCGCCCTGGTTCGCATACCTGAGGCGCGGGACGTAGGGCGCGAGGACCGACGCCTGAGCCTCCTTCGCCTGCAGGAGCAGGAGGTCGTCGTCGTCCCGGCCGACGAGCAGCACCACGAATGCCCGGGTGCCGACGCTGCCGACCCCGACGACCTTGCGTGCCAGGTGCACCACGCGGAACTGGTCGAGCAGGGTCCGGCGGTCAGGCTGGAGCGAGCGGCTGTAGCCGTCGAGCATCTCGGTCAGCCCGGTCAGGCCGTGCGTCAGCTCCTCGACCGGCACCAGCAGGGGTGGATCGCTGATCAGGCGGCGCTGACCGCCGACCAGGTGCGTCAGCTTCTTGGAGGTCTGCAGGCTGTCCCGCGTCGCTGCCTTCGCAACCGCCCCCGCGGTCCGCGACCGCCGTCCGGAGGTCAGCGGCGAGCCACTGTGCGCGAGCCAGTCCGCCTCGTCGGCCCGGGCGTACCAGACAGCCAGGTTCGAGCGGCCGGCGAAGTCCCGCATCGTTTCTCGGTAAGCGTTTCCCGCCTGTATTGCGCTCCTCGTGACCTCCTTGTCCTTGAGCCCGATGTCCCGGCCTGCGACGACGATGCTGGTCACGAGCCGTTTGACGTCCCACTCCCACGGCCCGGTGGTGGTCTCGTCGAAGTCGTTCACGTCAAAGAGAATGCGCCGGTCGGCCGCGAGGAAGAGCCCGAAGTTCGACAGGTGCGCATCCCCGCAGACCTGTGCGGGCAGGCCGGACCGCGCCGTCGTCGCCAGGTCGGCCGCCATGATCGCGGCGCTGCCGCGGTAGAACGAGAACGGCGACCTGAGCATCTTCGCGTGCCGGATCAGCACGAGCTCGGGGATCCGGCTCGCCTCCTGGCTCTCGAGGATCGCCACCGGGTCAACGGCGTCGGACCGTTCGAAGCGGGCGTGGTCCTCGAGCGGGGCCCGCTGTCGAGCGGCCCTTCCCAGGGCGACGCGCTCCTCGACTCCCCCGGCCGTAGCCCCCTGGCCTGCAGCATCTTTGCTCATAGCGTCATCCTTCCCGTCCCGGGACGCGAGCGGAACCCTCGGACCGCGAGCTGAATCGGCGTCGCCGAGCAGGCGATCACGTTGCGGAGCGCGGCGTCGTCGACCTAAGCGTTGAGCCCCCAGCGTTTGCGGACCTCTGCGTTGCGGACCTCAGAGCTGCGGACCCGGGGGTTGCAGGTCCCGGCGTCGCAGACTCGTGCGTTGCGGACAACAACTCTCTGCTCAACAAGCCCGGTGAGCCACATCCGCCTGCCCCCCCTCGTCTGGGCTGGCGTAGCTGCCCTGTCCGTTTTGGTTGAAATGACCAGTTCTTCATGATTTGCGTAGGTTGAGCATTGTTTGTTACAGATCTACGTATTTTGACCGGCCTGCGGGCCGGTCGTCCTGCTGGCCTGCGGGCTAACGACGCCGGCCGACAGCCGACAGGCGCCGGACGCCGGGGCAGGGCGAAGATGGTCCGCTCGTGTCGCGAGGGCTCGCGCCGCCGAGAACGAATCTTGTGCCGCGAAGCGCGACGCGCGTCGATGCCGAGTGAAAACAGACCCCCCCGCTGCATCGAACTCGCCCGGCAGAAGGGGGTTGGTCTCCAACCCGCGTTGACCACGTGCCGCGCCGAATGTGTGCAGATTCGACCCGCGAGCTGACTCAGGCCGACCGTCCCTCCCCCAGGCCTCCGGGCGGCGTCATCGGTGCGGCGCACCTCCGAGCCCGTCGGATCCCACCGGCTTCGCGACCACGCTTGCCGACGTCGCAACGGTGCCTGACGTCGCAACGCTGGCTGGGAGGTCACGAGCGTCGAGACAGACCTCGAACGGGTAGCTGTTGTCGTGAACGCTCTCGAAAGGACGCCAGCTCCAGTGCCACGAGAACCCCGTCGGGTCACGACGGGCCCCACTCCGTTCGTCCGGGCAGGCGGAGCTGCCGTGTTCGTTTTAGTCGTTATGACCGGTTCTAACTGATTTGCGTAGGTTTGGGGTA
>NZ_DATCNW010000032.1:0-37659 GCF_036565025.1 Pengzhenrongella sp. | reverse complement strand
GGGCAGCACGAGATGGCCCGCGCGGTCGCCGCCGCGATCGACGCCGGGGAGCACCTGCTCGTCCAGGCCGGTACCGGCACGGGCAAGTCGCTGGGCTACCTCGTCCCGGCGGTGGCGCACGCGGTGCACAACGACGAGGTGGTCGTCGTCTCCACCGCGACCCTCGCGCTGCAGCGGCAGGTCATCACGCGCGACCTGCCGCTCGTCGTCGACGCGATGAGCCCGCGCCTGCCGCGCGCCCCGCGCGTCGCGGTGCTCAAGGGCTGGCACAACTACGTCTGCCTGCACAAGGTCGAGGGCGGCTACCCCGCGGACGAGCCGGGCAGCACCCTCTTCGAGATGCCCGGTGACCGCGCGGGCGCCGCCGAGCATCCCGCCCCGGCCGACGACGGCGCGCCCGCTCGGCCCGGCAGGGCGGGGGCCGGTGCGCGGACCGGTGAGCTCGGCGCCCAGGTGCTGCGGGCCCGCGAATGGTCCCGCGAGACGGCGAGCGGGGACCGGGACGACCTCGTGCCGGGGGTGAGCGACCGCGCCTGGCGGCAGGTCTCCGTGACATCGATGGAGTGCATCGGCCCCAAATGCCCGAAGATCGCCGAGTGCTTCCCGACGCGCGCCCGGACGCTCGCCAAGGAGGCGGACGTCGTGGTGACCAACCACGCGATGCTCGGGATCGCCGCGTCGGGTGCGCCGGGCGTCCTGCCGGAGCACGAGGTGCTCATCGTCGACGAGGCCCACGAGCTCACCGACCGCGTGACGGCACAGGCCACCGCCGACCTGTCCGTGGCGACGGTCGAGCACGCCGCACGGCTGGCCCGCCGGCACGGCGGCCTGACCACGACCGACATGGACGCCGCGAGCGCCGCGCTCGGCACCGTGCTCGCGGAGCTGCCCGAGGGCCGGTTCCGTGACGGGCTGCCGCCGGCGGCCGCGGCGGCCGTCGGCGCCGTGCGGGATGCCGCTCGCACGTTGCTCAGCGACCTCAAGCCGGCCGGCGCCCCTCCTGCGGCGGCAGCCGGCGGCGGGCTGAAGATGGCGGCGTCGGCCATGCTCGAGCTCTTCGAGATCACCGACCGGATGGCCGCGGGGCCCGCGGCGGGCGGCGATGTGCTGTGGTGCTCGCGCGGGGACGACGGCGGCAGCTGGCGTGGCGCCGGGATGTCGCGCCTGCACGCCGCCCCGCTCGCGGTGAACGGGCTGATCCGCTCGCACCTGCTGGCGGGGCGCTCCGGGGTGCTGACGTCGGCGACGCTCGCGCTGGGCGGGTCGTTCGTGCCGCTCGCGCGCTCGCTGGGGCTCGAGGCGAGCGCGCAGCGTGCGCCGACAGCGCCCGTCGGCGAGGAGCAGACAGCGCAGGGTGCTGCGGAGGGCGCCGGAGTCACCGAGAAGGTCGCCGAGTCGGTCAGTGGCGCCGCGGAGAAGGTTGCGGCGAGGGTCGCCGGCAGGCTCGGCGAGAGGAAAGCGGCGCTCGACGCCTCGGTCGCACAGAGGGAGGCCGCCATCGAGGCGATTTTCACCGAGGGATCAGCGACGCAGCAGCCTGGCCAGACGGCGCCCGTCGCGGCGAAGCGCGACGCCGCGAAATCTGTCCCCGCGAAGTCCGCACCGCCGAAGCCGCCGTCGCCCGGCTCCGACGCGGGCGCGCCGTGGCGCGCGCTGGACGTCGGCAGCCCGTTCGACTACCAGCGCCAGGGCATCTTGTACATCGCCAAGCGGCTCCCCGCGCCGGGCCGCGAGGCCGCCACCGACGCCCAGCTCGACGAGATCGCGACCCTCATCACCGCCGCCGGTGGCCGCACGCTCGGCCTGTTCTCCTCGCGTCGAGCCGCGCTGGCGGTGGCCGAGGCGATGCGCGAGCGGCTCGACGTCCCGGTGCTCGCACAGGGCGACGACCAGCTCCCGACCCTCGTGAAGGCGTTCGCCGAGGACCCGGCCACCTGCCTGTTCGGCACCCTCTCGCTCTGGCAGGGGGTCGACGTGCCCGGCTCGTCGTGCCAGCTCGTGCTGATCGACCGGATCCCGTTCCCGCGCCCGGACGACCCGGTCCGTTCCGCCCGGTCCGAGGCGGTCGAGGCGGCCGGCGGAAACGGGTTCATGCAGGTCAGCGCCACACACGCCGCGCTGCTGCTCGCCCAGGGGGCGGGACGGCTGATCCGCGGAACGACGGACCGGGGCGTGGTCGCCGTTCTCGACCCGCGGCTCGCGACGGCCCGCTACGGGGAGTTCCTGGCCCGTTCGCTGCCGGACTTCTGGCGCACAACCGACCGCGAGGTAGTCATCGCAGCGCTCGAGCGGCTCGCCGCACTAGCCTGACCGCACCGCTCCGCGGCCACCCGCGTTCGAACCGACCGATGACCTGGAGGCTTTTGTGAGCGAGACCTACGACAGCGACGACGCCGGCCTCGGCCGCGGACCCCGGCCCGACCGGCGGACCACGAAGCTGGCCGTCGTCGGTGCGGGCGCCGTCGGCGCGACCGTGGCCTACGCGGCGCTGATGCGCGGTGCCGCACGCACCGTCGCGCTGTACGACATCGACAAGGCGAAGGTCCATGCCGAGGCGCTCGATCTGGGGCACGGCATCCAGTTCATGCCGATGGCCGAGGTCATCGGCTCGGACGACGTCGCGGTCTGCGCGGACGCCGACGTCGTTGTCGTCACGGCGGGAGCCAAGCAGAAACCCGGGCAGACGCGCCTGGACCTGGCCGAGGCCACGATCGGGCTCACCCGGATGATCTTGCCGCCCCTGGTCGAGGTCGCGCCGAACGCGATCTTCATCATGGTGACCAACCCGGTCGACATCGTGACCTACGCCGCCCAGAAGATCTCGGGGCTCCCGCGCGCGCAGATCTTCGGGTCGGGCACCGTGCTGGACTCCTCCCGGCTGCGGTACCTGATCTCGCAGTACACCGGCGTCGCGGTGCAGAACGTGCACGCCTACATGGCCGGCGAGCACGGGGACTCGGAGTTCCCGCTCTGGAGCTCGGCGACGATCGGCGGTGTGCCGCTGCCCGACTGGCGGGGGTCGAGGAGCGCGGGTCCGCTGACGCCCGAGGTTCGTGACGGGATCGCGCGCCAGGTCATCGAGTCGGCCTACCAGATCATCGCCGGCAAGGGCGCGACCAACTACGCGGTCTCACTCGCCGTGTCACGCATCATCGAGTCGATCCTCAAGGACGAGCATCGGGTCCTGCCGGTATCGAGCCTGCTGGACGGCTACTACGGGATCCGCGACATCTGCATGTCGGTGCCCACGGTGGTCGGCCGCACCGGCGCCGACCGTCAGCTCGAGCTGCCCATGTCCGACGGCGAGCTCGCCAACCTGCGCAGCTCGGCCGAGGCGCTCTCGGCAGTCGCCCGCCGGTTCGGGCTCTAGGCGAGCGTTCAGCGGAAGCCCTGCTCGGCGGCCGGACTCCGGCCGGACTCCGGCCGGACTCCGGCCAGTCTCCGGTCCCCGGGCAATCTTCACCCGAATGTGCCCAGCGAAAAACTCCCGCCACCGAGGCGATGGCATTTCAGCCCACGACGACCACGGAGCACCCCGCATTCGCCCAGAAAATCTTCCCGGGCACGGACCCCAATGCCGTACGGTGCCGGTATCTGCCGATCATCGGCGGACGTCGGTGCCGCAAAATGTGACATTTCGGGACGTGGCGCGAGGGTGCCGCTGCGGCCGGCGCGCAGGTTGGCGAGGGGGGCGTTGATGCACAGCGAGTCGCTGGTGGACGCGGCTGTCGGCGTCGTACCCCTGGTCCGCCCGCGGCGTCGCCTGATGTCGTTCGCGTCGACCCCCTGGCGTGCCTACCTCGTCCTCGCCGCCCTGCTCACGCTCCTGTACTTCCTGCGACCGGAGTTGTCCGCGTTCGCGTGGTCGGCGCTCGGCTTGTCCTGCGTGATCGCCACCGTCGTGGCGATAATTCGCTACAAGCCTGAGCGGCGGGCCGCGTGGTACCTGCTCGCGGCTGCGGAGCTGTCTTTCATCTCCGGCGACACGACGTACCGATTCCTGACCCAGGTGCTGCACCAAAACAATCCTTTTCCGTCGATTGCGGACGGTCTGTACCTACTCACGTACCCGTTGTTCGCCGGTGGCCTCTTCCTCTTCATTCGCGGCCGCTCGTCCACCCGGGACCGGGCGAGCCTCATCGATGCCCTGATCATCACCACGAGCCTCGGACTGCTCTCGTGGGTCTATCTGGTCATGCCCAACTTCCAGGCGCCGGGCCTGACGGGACCGCAACGGATCATCTCGGTCGCCTACCCCCTCGGCGACATCCTGCTTCTTGCCATGCTGGCTCGACTGGTCGGCGGCGGCGGGGCGCGGGTCCGCTCGATGCAGTTCCTGGTCGTCGGGGCGCTCGTCCTGATCGTCGCCGACGTGTTGTACGGCCTGAGTCAGCTCAACGGCGTCTGGCAGACGGGGGGCCCGATCGACCTGGGCTGGGCCGCCATGTATGCGGCCTGGGGCTGTGCGGCGTTGCATCCCTCGATGCGCAGGCTCGGGGCGAAGCAGCCGGTTCGCAGTGTCCCGATGGGTCGGCTGCGGGTCTCGCTGCTGGCGGGGGTGATGCTGATCGCGCCCGCGGTGCTGTTCGCCGACTCCGTGACGCACACCGGCATCGAGCACTCCGGTACGGTCGCGGCCTTCTCCGCGGTGCTCTCCCTGCTCGTCATCGCCAGGCTGTGGGGGATCCTGGGCGTGCACCAGCAGGCCGTGCAACGCGAGCGAACCCTCCGGTCCGTCAGCGGCGCCCTGGTCGCGGCACAGGGGGTCTCCGACATCTTCCGGACGGCCCTCGACGGAGTCGACTCGCTGACAGGCGCTGCCGACGTGACCCGGGCCGGGATCTACCTCGTCGCCGACGACGTCGTGGCGTGCGTGGCGCGTTCGGAGGTTCGCGAGGATCTCACCCGCGACGACCGGCTCTGGCAGGAAGCACAGGCGGGCGGAAGTCTGAGCACCTCGGGAACGCTCAGCGTGACGCCCTTGCGTTACGACCTCGAGGACCGCGGCATGCTGGTGGTGGAGACCGGGACGGCACTGACCCCTGATCAGCACGGGTCCCTCACCGCACTGGCAGCGCAGGTCGTGCTCGCGCTGGAGAGCGCGAACCTCGCCGAAAGCCTGCGGCAACGCCAGGGCGAGGAGCGGTTCAGGGGCATCCTGGCGAACACCACCGACATCATCCTGACCGTCAATCGTCGCGGCGAGATCACCTACGGCACACCGTCCCTGGGGCGGAGCCTGGGACGCCCGGTCGAGGAGGTCCTCGGGCGCGCACTGGCGGAGTTCCTGCGTCCGGAGGATGCCGCCGAGGCCACCGCCATGTTCGCAAGCTCCTCCGCCCCGACCGGGATGATGCAGGCCAGCGGCGACTGGCACCTGCGCCACCGTGACGGCACGTCGGTCGCGTTCGAGGTGCTGTCCAACAACCTGCTCGACGACGAGCAGGTCGCCGGCATCGTCCTGACGATGCGGGATGTCTCCGAGCGGCGGGCGCTCGAGGCTCGCCTGAAGCATCAGGCCTTCCATGATCCCCTGACCGGTCTGGCGAACCGGGCGCTCTTCTGGGATCGCGCGGAGCACGCCATGGCGAGGACCGCCCGGTCGGGTGGAGCGATCGCCATCCTGATCATCGATCTCGATGACTTCAAGATCGTCAACGACACCCACGGTCACGCCGCGGGCGACGATCTGTTGCTGCACGTGGCAACCCGGCTGAACGGCACGTTCCGGGCGGGGGCCACCGTGGCGAGGTTCGGGGGCGACGAGTTCGCGGTGCTGGTCGAAGACCTCGACGAGGCCACCCATCCGGCGGGACTCGCCGAGCGGGCGCTCGCGTGCTTTGCCGCGGCGTTCGACGTCGTCGGCGAGGACCTGTGGATGGGAGCGAGCGTCGGCCTCGTCGTGACCCCGCAGGAGCACGACGCGCTCGACCTGACCGAGCAGATGCGGTGCGCCGACCTGGCGCTCTACGCGGCCAAGGAGCGGGGCAAGGGTCAGGTCGTTCGCTACGAGGAGGACCTGAGCACCCGCATGCTGGACCGGCTCACCCGTAGGACCGACCTCGAACGTGCGCTCCAGCGCGACGAGTTCGTCCTGCTCTACCAGCCGATCGTGGCCATCGAGACGGGCGAGATCACGGGCTGCGAGGCCCTCGTGCGATGGCAGCACCCCGGTCGGGGCCTGCTGCCACCCATCGACTTCGTCGAGCTGGCCGAGGAGACCGGGCTGATCGTCGAGCTCGGTGCCTGGGTGCTGGACGCTGCCTGCGCCCAGCTGGAGTCCTGGGCCGGTGCCGGCAGTCCGGGGCTGCGCATGTCCGTGAACGTCTCCGCTCGCCAGCTGCGCGAGCCGGGCTTCGTCGATGAGGTCCGCTCGGTGCTGCGCCGCCACGGCGTGCGTCCTGGTCAGCTGGTGCTCGAGCTCACCGAGAGCATCTTCGCCCTCGACCCGCCCGCCGTCTCGGAGCAGCTGCTCTCCCTGCGCGATGCCGGGGTCAAGCTGGCCATCGACGACTTCGGCACCGGCTTCTCCTCCCTGGCGTACCTCCAGCAGCTCCAGCTCGACATCCTGAAGATCGACAAGGCGTTCGTCGACCGGCTGGGACTGGGCGACCCCGACGCCGGCGCGCTCGTGAACGCGATCATCTCGCTGTCCCACTCGCTGCGCCTCGAGGTGGTGGCCGAGGGGATCGAGAAGCCTGGGCAGCGGGACGAGCTGTGGTCCATGGGGTGCCGCCTCGGCCAGGGGTACCTGTACTCGACACCCGTCGCCGCAGACCGGATCTCCGGCCACCTCTCGATCCCGGCACCGTTCGAGGAGCACGCTGTGCCCGTGCCCGATGGCGTGACGGCGAGTGCCGATCCTAGGTGAGTCCGGGCTCCGCCGCGTCGTCGACCGAGGAGCTGTCGGGCGACCCGACCGGCTTCGATCCAGGCTCGCCGTCGGTGTCCGGCACTGCCGCGGGCCCCGCGCCCGCGCCGCCCTGCGCGGGCGCGGGCGGGTCATGGTGAACCTGACCGAGCCCGGCCCGGATGGCCTTGGGGCCGGGGTCGCGAATCCGTCCGGGCATCGTGAGCCTCCCGCTGCTCTCAGAGCTTCCGGAGCACGCTGACGACACGACCGAGCACCTGCGCGGCATCACCGTCGATCGGCGAGTACGCGGGGTTGTGCGGCAGCAGCCACACGTGGCCGTCCACGCGCTTGAGCGTCTTGACCGTCGCCTCGCCGTCGATCATGGCCGCGACGATCTCGCCGTTCTCGGCGACCGGCTGGCGTCGGACGACGACCCAGTCGCCGTCGCAAATCGCCGCGTCGATCATCGAGTCGCCCGCGACCTTGAGCAGGAACAGGTCGCCGTCACCGACGAGCTGACGGGGCAGGGGGAAGACGTCCTCCACGATCTGCTCGGCCAGGATCGGGCCACCAGCGGCGATCCGACCCACCACCGGTACATAGGACGGCGTCGGGGAGCCGTCCCGTGCGGCGAGATACTCCTCGCCGAACGACTCGGCCTCGCCATCGGCCGGCTTCAGGGCCTGGATCGGCCGTGAGTCGTCCGGGTGCATGACCTCGATCGCGCGCGGACGGTTCGGATCCCGGCGCAGGTAGCCCTTGCGCTCGAGCGCCGTGAGCTGGTGCTTGACGCTGGACGGGCTGGCCAGGCCGACCGCCTCGCCGATCTCGCGCATGCTCGGCGGGTAGCCACGGTTCGTGACCGACGACCGGATCGTCTCCAGGACGAGCCGTTGGCGCGCGGTGAGGCCGTCGCTGTCCGGCGGACCGACCGGTAGGGCGTGCAGCGGTTGGCGACTGTGTCCCTTGACTCGGGGACTGCCTGGCTCCTGCGGTCCGCCCGGGATGCTCCCGTGAGTTGTCACCGATCTCCTCCTCCTAGCGTGCCCGCCCGACCGAGCGTGTGGGTGGCTCGTGGTGCGCTTGCTCCGTACCCACAGCCTAGGAGGCAAAGGGCAATGTTTCAAACATCTGTTCGATCGTGTCTCGACAACCGGTGGAACACGTGCTAGACATCGTACAGACGTTCGACGAACAGGTGTTCGACGGCAAGATCTCCACGTGCCGATCGAGCAACCAGCCGAAGAGGAGCGGGACATGAGCGCAGCAGTGATGCACCCGATGGGCATGAGTGGCGAGATCGAGCTGACGCTCACGGCACGCGGACGCCGCGTGCTGGGCGGGCTCGCGGTGCTCGTGGCGTTCGCAGTGGTGCTGATCGGCGGCCGAGCGGTCGCCGGTGCGCCCGCCGACCCGATCCCGGTGGACACGTACACCGTGAGTACCGGCGAGAGCCTGTGGGACATCGCGCTCGCCTACACCGCCCCGCACGACGACGTCCGAGATACGGTCGACGAGCTCGTGGCCCTGAACGGTCTCGGCGACGGCGGCCTGCGTGCGGGCCGGCAGATCCTGGTGCCGGCGCGCTGAGAGTCGCCGTGCGCGCGGCGCCTCGTGCCTTGTGCGCCGGCACCTGCGGTGGCGCCTGCGGTGCGTTGCGCACGGCGCCCTGCGGTGCGTTGCGCGCGGCCCCCTGCGGTGCTGCCTTGCGTCCGGGCGCGTGGACCTCTAGGTTTTCCCCAGATGTGGGGCCGGGATCCGTCGCGCTGCCCAGATCTAGTTGATCGGGGCGACCGCCCTCGCCGGAACAGCCACCGGAAGATCCACCGAGCGGAGGTTGGCGTGCACTGTCCGTTCTGTCACCACTCGGATTCCCGCGTTGTCGACTCGCGGACCTCCGACGATGGCGCCTCGATCCGCCGACGTCGCCAGTGCCCGCAGTGCAACCGGCGTTTCACGACCGTCGAGACGGCGAGCCTGTCCGTGGTCAAGCGATCAGGAGCGACCGAGCCGTTCAGCCGCGAGAAGATCATCACCGGCGTCCGAAAGGCGTGCCAGGGGCGGCCGGTCAGTGAGGATGATCTCGCCCTGCTCGCCCAGCGGGTCGAGGAGACCATCCGAAGCACCGGCAGCGCCGAGCTCGACGCCTATGAGATCGGGCTGACGATCCTCGGTCCGCTCCGCGACCTGGACGAGGTGGCGTACCTGCGGTTCGCGAGCGTCTATCAGGGCTTCAATTCCCTCGAGGACTTCGAGGCGGCGATCACGTTGCTCCGCGCTGAGCACCAGGCAGTTCGGGACGCCGAGGCTGTGCCCGGCGATGCGGGTGTGTCAGACGCCGTGAGCGGCGGCGTCACGCCCTAGCGAGTGGGGGGTCGCGCCCGGGTGCGGGGCCCTCGCACCTCGGTGCGGGGCCGGCGCTGCGTGCGACGACGCTTTCGTCTCCAAGAGACGGGTTCGCTCTCGAGACGAAGGCGAACAGGAGCAACGCGATGCGAGCACCGTCGTGGGGTGCGGTGCGATGCGGGTCGCTCCGGGGACGGTGCAATTCCGAGAACGGCGGTTCCGGGAGCGCGGGTTCGGCTCATCGGCTCCGGTACGCAAGGGTCTCGGAACAGGCGTGACCCACGATTGTCCGGACGGTTGACGGACCCGCGGTCACTGCGAGCAGTGCTGCGAGTAAGTCAGAGCCGTTCGAGCTTGGCGCTGTCGAGTGCGACGCGGCGACGATCGCCCGAGCCGAAGTCGACGATGACGGCGCGATCGCCGTCAAGAGCCACCACACGGCCGAGGCCGTGCCGCTCGTGAGAAACGCGAGCCCCTACGGGGATCGGTTTGATTGCCGCTGCAGCCGCCTCTCGGGCGGCGTTGAACGGACTGTTGGGCAGGTGCCGGCGGCGACCGGTGGGTTGGGAGGACATCAACTCCATCATCCTCCTGTTCGGGCGTCTGCGGAACCAGCGTCCGCGAGCGGGATCCAAATGGCCCTGCGCTAGGCGTGCGCCGGACCTCGACCGGCGAGCAGTCCGTCGCGCACCGCGCGGCGCAGGACCTTCCCGATCGGCGACCGGGGGAGCTCGGTCAGGATGACCAGCTCACGCGGGATCGCGTACCGGGCGAGGCGTTGTTCGCACCACGCCCGCACCGCCGCGAGGTCGACGTTGCCCGCCGCGGCGTCCTGTGCCGCCAGCACGATCGCGGCCACCACGCGCTCGCCGAGATCGCCGCCCGGTATCCCGACGACGGCGGCGTCGGCCACCCCGGGCATCTCGCGCAGGTGATCCTCGACCTGTGACGGGTAGACCTTGAACCCGCCGGTGATGATCATCTCCTTGGTGCGGTCGACCAGGGTGACCGAGCCGCCGTCATCGACCACGACCACGTCTCCGGTGCGCAGCCACCCACCGGGGAGCAGGACGGCCGCCGTCTCCGCGGGGCGGTTCCAGTACCCGGCGAACACCTGGGGCCCGCGCACGAGCAGCTCCCCGCGCTCACCGGCGGCGACGTCGCGCGCCGGATCGTCGGTGTCCACGACGCGGATGTCCGTGCTCGGGAACGGCAGGCCGAGGGTGCTCGGGCGCCGGTCCGCGGAGCAGGGGTTGCCGAGCGCGAGCGGCGACGTCTCCGTCATCCCGTAGCCCTCGATCAGCAGGCCGCCGGTGCGTACCTCCCAGCGGTGGGCGGTCTCGGGGGAGATGGGCATCGCACCGGCGAACGCCACCCGGATCGAGGTCAGGTCCGCCGATCGCTCGGCGGCCAGGGCCGCGAGGCGGTCGAACATCGGCGCGACCCCGGCCAGGAACGTCGCCGGGCGCCGCGCCTGAGCCGCGAGAACCGCGGCCGGGTCGAACCTCGGGAAGGCCACCATGGTGGCTGCGATCCGCGCGGCGAACGTCAGCGAGAGGGTGAGCCCGAAGGCGTGGAAGAAGGGCAGCACGCCGTAGACGGTTTCCGCTCCCTCCCGCAGGCCCGCCCACGCGGCGCCCTGCACCGCGTTGGCCACGAGGTTGCGGTGCGTGAGCACCGCGCCCTTGGGGGTCCCGGTCGTGCCGCCGGTGTACTGCAGCAGCGCGGTGTCGCCGGCGGCGGGCAGCGGGTGGCGGGCGTCCAGCGGGCGCGCTCGACGCACGAGTCGGCGCCAGTCGAGCGATCCGGCCGGCGCCGGGCCGCCGAGCTCGCCCCGCAGGGTGCGTGCGCGGGCCACGGGCAGGCGAAGGGCGAGGCGCTTGCCGGTGGGGAGGTCCGCGGCGAGATCGACCGTCAGGAGCGCGCGCACCGCCGTCCGTCCGGCCGTCGCGGTGACCCGCGCGGCGGTCTTGCTCCACCAGATCGCGACGACCGCGCCCGAGTCGGCGAGCTGGTGGGCGACCTCCTCGGCGCCGTAGGTCGGGTTGTGCTCGACGACGACGGCCCCGAGGCGCAGCACCGCGTAGAACGCGACGACGTGCGACGTGCAGTTGGGCAGCCCGATCGCGACCCGGTCGCCCGGCCGCACGCCGAGCTCCGCGAGCGCGCCCGCGGCTCGGTCCACCTGGCGGGCCAGCGCACGGTACGACGTCGTGCGGCCGAGGAAGTCGACCGCGATCCGGCCCCCGAAGCGGTCCGCCGCGCGGGTCAGCGCAGCGGTGACGGGCTCGTCGGGCACCTCCACCTGGGCAGGGACATCAGGGGTGTACGAAGCCAGCCAGGGGCGGCCGGCGAGGGGTGAGGTCACCCGATCGACATTAACTTACGGACCCGTAGGTTACTAGTGAGTAGCATTCCGTTTCGAGCCGGTCACGACGTCGCCGCTCGCCTGCGCCGCCCGGTAGGCGTCGACCGGAAAGACGCTCTGCGCGCTGTCCGCCCGCAGCGAGGCGACCGAGCCATCGGGTGCCCAGGTGTACTCGAACGCCTCCCCGAAGGACCCGTAGCCGGTGCCGCCCCCGATCCGCAGGGTCGAGTCGTCCTCGACGGTGAGGTGCACCGGGTGGTCCGTCGGGTCGCCCGCCGCGGGGTCGAACGCGTACAACCGCCCGCCCAGGCGCACGACGTCGAGCAGGCCCCACAGGTTCGCGAACCGGCCGGTGAACCGGTCGAGCCCGGCGACGTCGTGCGGCGCCGGCACCTCGGTGGCTAGGTTCACGAACCGCACGATGGTCGCGGCGAGCGCGCCGGCCGGGCCGTCGATCGCGTTGGTGAGCACCGAGACCGCGAACCGGTCCACCGGGTCGAGGATCGTGCGGGTGATGTAGCCGGGGAACCCGCCGCTGTGCCCGACCGTGCGGCGTGCGCCGATCGTCGTCAGGATCACACCGAGGCCGTAGTCCTCGCCGTCGCGCACCGCGCTCCACTCGCTGTGCTGCATGCGCCGCTTGGCGGCGTCGCTCAGCAGTCGCGAGTCGCCGAGGTAGTGCGCGGCGGCGAACCGGACGAGGTCCTCGGCGGTCGAGTACACGCCCGTCGCGGGGGCCAGCGCGCGCGTGTCGATCGGGTCGATCCCCTGCCGCGGTGAATCCTGGGCGGCGGCCGTCGCCGCGCCGGTGTGCCCGGTCGCGAACTGCGCGGCGCGGGCCGGGTCCCACTCGCTCCCGGTGGCCTCGAGCCCGAGCGGGGCGGCGATGCGCGCCCGGACGTACTCGCCGAACGTGAGCCCGCTCGCCGCCTCGATGACCTGCCCGAGCAGCCCGAAGCCCAGGTTGGAGTACTTGAACCGTTCGGCGACCGGACGGATCGGGGCGCCCGAACCCGGCCCGGTGACCGCGAGCAGGCGTTCGGCGTCGGGGAACGGCGCGAAGAGCTGCCAGAAGTCGCCGTCGGTGGAGTCGCGGCTGACGCCCGCGCCGTGCCCGAGCAGGTCCCGAAGGCTCGCGGCGCCGAGCGGAGTGCCGGTGAGCGGGGCGAGCCAGCTCTCGACCGGGTCGTCCAGGCGCAGCAGGCCGGCCTCGGCCAGCTGGAGCACCGCCGTCGCGGTGAACATCTTCGAGTGCGACGCCACCCGGAACAGGTGCCGCGTGGTCAGCGCGGTGCCCGCGGCGACGTCGGCCAGGCCGTACGCGCGGGACAGCAGCAGGTCGTCGCCGTGCGCGACGGCGACCTGCACCCCGGGGACCCGCGTCAGGCGCTGCTGCACCTCGAGCCACTGCCCGGCATACCGGGCCGCATCGGCGACCGCCGCAGCGGTCGCCGTGGGAGCCGTCACAGGTCGCTCGAGCGTGACGCCCAGATGTTGACCCCGGCGTCGACGGCGTGCTCGTCGATCGCCGCGAGCTCGCCGGCGGAGAAGTCGAGCCGCTCCAGGGCCGCGAGGTTCTCGTCGAGCTGCGCGACGCTGCTCGCGCCGAGCAGCGCCGAGGTGACCCGCGGGTCGCGCAGGCTCCAGGCGATCGCCAGCTGCGCGAGCGACTGCCCGCGCGCGGCCGCGAGGTCGCCGAGCGCGCGGACGTGGCCGAGGTTCTCCGCGGTGAGGAACTCCGCCCGCAGGGACCCGCCGCGCGCGGCTCGCGAGTCCGCGGGCACGCCGCCCAGGTACTTCGAGGTGAGCATGCCCTGCGCGAGCGGCGAGAACACGATGGTGCCGAGCCCGGCCGACCCGAGCACGTCGAGCAGCGAGCGGTCCCCGGCGAGCGGATCGGGCCGCTCGATCCAGCGGTTGAGCATCGAGTGCGACGGCTGGTGGATGGTCAGCGTGAGGCCGATCGACGCCGCGACCTCGAGCGCCTCCAGCGTGCGGTGGGCGCTGTAGGAGGAGATGCCGACGTACAGCGCCCGGCCGGAGTCCAGCGCGGTCTTGAGCGCGCCCATCGTCTCGGTGAGCGGGGTCGTCTCGTCGAACCGGTGGCTGTAGAAGAGGTCGACGTAGTCCACCCCCAGCCGCGCGAGCGACTGGTCGAGGGACGCCAGCAGGTACTTGCGCGAGCCGCCCACCCCGTACGGGCCGGGCCACATGTCGTAGCCCGCTTTGGTGGAGATGACCAGCTCGTCGCGGAACGGCGCGAGGTCCGAGCGCAGGATCGCGCCGAAGTTCTGCTCCGCCGAACCGGGCGGCGGACCGTAGTTGTTCGCCAGGTCGAAGTGCGTGATGCCGCGGTCGAACGCGTGCAGCACGACGTCGCGCTGGCGCGCCAGCGGATCGCCCGCGCCGAAGTTCTGCCACAGCCCGAGCGAGATCGCGGGCAGGTCGAGCCCGCTCCGTCCGGTCCGGCGGTACGGCAGCGAGGCATAGCGGGTCGGCTCGGCGAGATGCATGCCTCGACGCTACGCGAGCCGCCGGCCAGGGGCGGCGCGGGCCGGCATCGGGCGGTCGCCTCCCAGCCCGGGCGGTTACGCTCATCGGTGTGCTCAACCCCGCGCCGATCGACACCGTCCTGTTCGACCTCGACGGCACGCTCACCGACCCGCAGGTGGGGATCACCGGCTCCTACCGGCACGCGCTCGCCGCCGTCGGGCGTCCCGTGGCCGACGACGACGACCTCACCTGGGTGATCGGGCCGCCGCTGCAGGAGAACCTGTCGCTGCTGGGCGTGCGCGACGACGAGCTGCCGGCGGCCATGGACGCCTACCGTGACCGGCACAGCGCGCAGGGACTGTACGAGGCCGAGCTGGTGCCCGGCATCGCGGACCTGGTGCGCAGCCTCGACGCGAACGGGTTCCGGCTCGCACTCGCGACCGCGAAGCCGGTCGCCGACGGCGAGCTGACGCTCGCGCACTTCGGCCTCGACGAGTACTTCACGGTCATCGCGGGCAACACCGTGGAGGGCACGCTGAGCAAGGCCGAGGTCGTGGCCGGCGCCCTGCGCCAGCTCGGCGCGCCGGACCCGGCGAGGGTCGTGATGGTCGGCGACCGCCGGCACGACATCGAGGGCGGCGCCGCGAACGGCGTCACGTCGATCGGGGTCGGTTGGGGTTTCGCGGCCGACGGCGAGCTGGTCGGGGCGGGTGCGGACCACGTCGTGGCGACCGTCGCCGAGCTCGACCGGCTGCTCTGTGTGCTGCCGGGCGCCACGCCGGGCGCCACGCCAGGCGCAACACCGGGCGCCACGCCCGACGCCCTGCCCGACGGCGAATGGGTGGACCGCACGCCCGCCGCCAGCCAATCCATTGGCATCTGACCACCCCACCGACCAGGCTGGGGACAGTGGCCGCGAACGCGGCCGGCACCACTGAGCAGGAGGAACCGCAGATGGCGCAACAGGAGCACGACGACGCAGCCACGAGTGAGGGCGCGCACGAGGACGCCAAAGCGAAGTTCCGTGAGGCGCTAGACCGCAAGAAAGCCGGCCAGCACCGCACGACCGACGGCCAGTCCAACACCGGCCAGGTGCACGGTTCGGAGACCTCAGGTCCCGTCCAGCGCACCTTCCGCCGCCGCGCCGGCTCAGCCTGAGAAAAGACTCCGCCGGGACCTCCGCCGAGGGCGGAGGTCCCGGCGGAGTCCGGCTCTTAGGAGAGCAGACGCAGGCGGACGGTCTGGGACATGTTCGCCAGGGCGTCCACGGCGTCCGGGGCGATGTCCGAGCCGACGTCGGTCACCACGTAGCCGAGGTCGCCGCGGGTGGCCAGGATCTGACCCTCGATGTTCACCCCGTGGTTCGCGAGCACCGCGTTCACCGCGGCGAGCACGCCCGGGGTGTTGCTGTGCAGGTGCGCGAGCCGGTGGCTCGAGGGCGTCTGCTCGAGCGCGAGGTTCGGCACGTTCACGCTGAGGGTCGTGGTGCCGGTCGCGAGGTAGTCCCGGAGCTTGTTCGAGACGAACACCCCGATGGCCTCCTGCGCCTCCTCGGTCGACCCGCCAGTGTGCGGCGTGAGGATCACGTTCGCCATGTTCTGCAGCGGGGACACGAACGTGTCGCCGCGGCGCTTCGGCTCGACCGGGAAGACGTCGACCGCCGCACCGGCGAGGTGCCCGGAGCTGATCGCCTCGGCCAGCACGGCGTCGTCGACCACGAAGCCGCGCGAGAGGTTGAGGAACACCGCGCCGGGCCGCATCCGGGCGAACTGCTTGGCGCCGAACAGCCCGGCGTTGCCGTCGCGGCCGTCGACGTGCAGGGTGACGATGTCGGCCGTCTCGAGCAGCTCGTCGATGGTCTCCATGCGCCGGGCGTTGCCCAGCGCGAGCTTCTCGGCGGTGTCGTAGAACACGACCGACATGCCGAGGTTCTCCGCGAGCACGGACAGCTGGGTGCCGATGTTTCCGTAGCCGATGATGCCGAGCGTGCGGCCGCGCACCTCGTGCGCGCCCTCGGAGGTCTTGTTCCAGACGCCCTCGTGCATCGACCGGTTGAGCACCGGCTGCCGGCGGGTCAGGGCGATGATGTCGGCCAGCGCGATCTCGACCACGGACCGGGTGTTGGAGAACGGCGCGTTGAACGCCGCCACACCCCGGTGCCCGGCGGCGGCGAGGTCGATCTGGTTCGTGCCGATGCAGTAGGCCCCGATGGCGAGCAGGTCGGGGGCGTTCGCGACGACCTTCTCGGTGACGTGGGTCTTGGACCGGATGCCGAGCAGATGCACGCCCTGGAGGGCGTCGATGAGCTCGGACTCGTCCAGGGAGCCCGTACGCGTGATCACCTCGATCCCCTGTGCGGCCAGGATCGACGTGGCAAGCGGATGGAGGTTCTCGAGGAGCAGGGCGCGTAGCACGGCGCCATGTTCCTCCCGTTCGCGCTCTGGGCCAAGAAAGTCCCGCCCATCGGACGCTCCGAAGCGCGCGGGCTACCGCGCGGACGGCTCCGGAGCGAACCCCGGCGCAAGCTCCGCGTGGTGCACCACGCGCAGCTGCTGGGTCGGGCGGGTCATCGCGACGTACAGGTCGCCCGTGCTCGCCGCGCCCACCTCGGCGGGCTCGACGAGCACGACGATGTCGAACTCGAGCCCCTTGGCCTCGCGCGGCCGCAGCAGGATCAGCGGGGCGTCCAACGCCGAGACGCCCGAGCCCAGCGCGTCGTCCAGCCCCTCGTCGGAGAGCGCCGCACGCACCGCGGGCAGCAGGTCCCCGGGCACGATGACCGCCACCCGGCCCCCCTCCGCGCCGGCGTGGAGCCGCCGGAGCGCGGCGCGGGCGTGCCGGGCGGCGCCCGCGGCGAGCGCGCCGGCGTCGGGCACCTGCTCGACGACGAGTGCGTCGTCGACCTCGCGGGCCGACGTCAGCGAGCTCACCGGCAGGCCGGCCGCGATCGCGACCCGCTGCGCGGCGTCCGCAACCGAAGACGGCGTGCGGTAGTTGACCGTGAGCTCGGTGAGGCGCCAGCTTGTGCGCAGCAGCGGGTCGAGCATGGCGGGCCAGGAGTGCGCGCCGGCCCGGGTGGAGGTCTGCGCGACGTCGCCCACGATCGTCATGGAACGGGTCGGCACCCGGCGCAGCAGCATCCGCCAGGCCATCGCCGAGAGCTCCTGGGCCTCGTCGACCACGACGTGCGCGTAGGTCCACGTCCGGTCCGCCGCCGCGCGCTCGGCGGTCGTCAGGCGCGGACCGGTGCTCGCGAACCGGTCGGCGAGCAGCTCGGCCGAGACCAGGCCCTCGTTCCCGGAGGACTGCAGCACCCGGCGCGCGTACTCGAGCTCGGCGGTGCGGTTCGCGGCGTCCGTGCGCGCCTGCGCCCGGGCGGCCTGGTCGTCCTCGCCGAGCAGCTCGGCGGCCTCGTCGAGCAGCGGCACGTCGGCCGGGGTCCATGGCGCGCCGGCCTCGCGGTAGAGCAGGGCCCGGTCGGCCGCGCCCAGTCCGGGGGCCGCCGCGGCGAGCCGCGCCGGCTTGCTGAACAGGTCCTCGATGAGCTTCTGCGGGGTGAGCGGCATCCAGGCGAGGTTGAGCGCGATCCGCACGTCACGGTCCGCACGGAGCTCCTCGAGCACGTCGCCGCGCTCGTCGGCCGCGAGCGGGTAGCCGAGCTGCTCGACGTACTGCTCGGCGAGCCGGGAGAGCATGTCGCGCACGAACGTGATGCGCGCGAGGTTGTGCGGGCGGTGGTTGCGGCGGGCCCGCGCGATCGCCTCCGAGACGTCCCGCGGCGTGATGACCAGGGTGTTCCCGTCGATGCGCAGCTCCTTGCTGGCCGCGGGCACCCGCTGGCGCTGGCGCACGGCGCGCGCGATCACCTCGCCGAAGAGCTGGCGGCCCTTGAGCTCGGCGATCGCCTCGTCCTCGACGCCGGTGGCGCTCAGCCGGGGGTAGAGCTCGGAGATCGTCGTGGTCACCACGCCGGTCTCGCCGAGCGAGGGCAGCACCTGGTCGATGTAGCGCAGGAAGACCCGGCTCGGTCCGATCAGGAGCACGCCGGAGCGCTCGAGCAGCCGGCGGTGGGAGTACAGCAGGTAGGCCGCCCGGTGCAGCGCGACCGCCGTCTTGCCGGTGCCCGGGCCGCCCTGGACCACGAGCGCGCCCGCGAGGTCGGCCCGGATGATCGCGTCCTGCTCGGCCTGGATGGTCGCGACGATGTCGCCCATCCGGCCGGTCCGGCCGGCCGCGAGGGCCGCGAGCAGCGCACCCTCGCCGGTCAGGCCGGACAGGTGGTCGGTGCCGTCCCAGTCCCCGTCCGCGCCGACGCCGAGCGCGTCCAGGTCGAGCACCTCGTCCTCGATCCCGGTCACCGACCGGCGGCGCGTGATCAGGTGCCGGCGCCGCACGACGCCGTCGGCGTGCGCGGCGGTCGCCCGGTAGAAGGCCTGCGCCGCGGGCGCGCGCCAGTCGGTCAGCATCGAGGAGTGGTCGGTGTCGGTCAGCCCGATCCGGCCGATGTACCGCCGGTCGCCGTCGGTCAGGTCGAGACGCCCGAACGCGAGGCGGTCCTCGACGGCCTCGAGCTGGGCGATCCGGTCCTCGTAGAGCGTCGCGAAGGCGTCCCGCTCGCTGCGGTTCTGCGGGGAGCCCGAGGGGCCCTCGCGGCGGACCTCGCGCAGCCGTTCACGGGTCTGTGCCCGGAGCCCGTCGAGCCGGTCGTACAGCCCGTCCACGGTCTTCTGCTCACCGCGCAGCTCCGACTCGCGACCCGCCATCGTTGTGCTCCCGCCCACCTGCGTCGACGGCCAGATCCGGCCGCCCGCCCGTCCGGGCGGCGTCCATTATCCGCTCTCGGGCGTGCGGCGCGCACCCGTGTCCGCCCCGCGCCGTTATCCACCGGTCGGCGGACGCGGCCCCGCGCGCGCGGGGGTGAGAATGGTCGTCATGACCCGGAACTCCCGGATGCTCGGAGCAGGTGCGGGAAGGATCCGCGACCACCGAGCGTTGATCCGAAGGTCCGGTGCGCCGAAAGCGCACTCGGGCCGAGGAGACGAAATGAGGGAGCCATGCTGGATCCGAGCGAGATCTACGACGTCGAGCCCGATGCCGCGGAGCTGCTGGACGCAGCCAGGACAGGGCTGACGCACTCCGGGCCGGTGCTGGTGCACGCGGTCCGCGGTTTCGTCGACGCCGGCAGTGCCGGCCAGCTCGCGGCGGTGCACCTCTCGGAAGAGCTGCGCACGACGCGCCTGGCGACGTTCGACGTCGACCAGCTGCTGGACTACCGGTCGCGGCGCCCCACGATGACCTTCGACTCCACGACGTGGAGCTCGTACGCCGAGCCGGAGCTCGTCCTCGACCTGGTCGAGGACGCGGCCGGGGTGCCCTTCCTGCTGCTGCGCGGCCTCGAGCCGGACATCCAGTGGGAGCGCTACGCCGCCGCCGTCCGCCAGCTGGTCGAGCGGTTTGACGTGCCGCTGACGATCGGCATCCACGGCATCCCGATGGGCGTGCCGCACACCCGCCCGCTGTCGGTCACCGCGCACGGCACCCGCGCCGAGCTCGTCGTGAACCACACCTCGTGGTTCGGTGCGGTGCAGGTCCCCGCCAGTGCGAGCGCGCTGCTGGAGTACCGGCTGGGTCAGGCCGGGCACGACGCGATGGGCTTCGCGGTGCACGTGCCGCACTACCTCGCCCAGTCGCCGTTCCCGCAGGCCACGATCGTCGCCCTGGAGAGCGTCGAGCGTGCGACCGGTCTCGACCTGTTGTTGGGGTCGCTGACCGAGGCCGCGCGGGAGGCGACCGAGGAGATCGAGCGGCAG
Source organism: Pengzhenrongella sp. (assembly GCF_036565025.1). NCBI lineage: Bacteria > Bacillati > Actinomycetota > Actinomycetes > Micrococcales > Pengzhenrongella > Pengzhenrongella sp. The sequence continues at coordinate 17,789 of NZ_DATCNW010000032.1, read as the reverse complement.
GTCGAGGCGGCCCCGGAGGTGAGCGCCGTCGTGCGCGCCCTGGAGGAGCAGTACGACAACTTCGCCCGCTCGATCGGACGGACCAACTTCCTGGGGGAGACCGCTGAGATCCCGACGGCGGACGAGCTCGGGGAGGAGTTCGAGCGGTTCCTGGCCCAGCAGGGCAAGGACGGCACCACGCACTGAGGTCCGCCGGTTCGACGGTCCAGGGTTCGACCCCGGGGGGCGACGCCGGGGGAGGACAATGGACCCAGTGTCCGTTGCCCCAGCCCCCAGCGTCCCCGTGATCCCGGCTCCGCCCGGGCCGCCCGCCCGCCAGCCGAGCGTCCGACGCGCGTACCTGGTCTGGGGCGCGGCGGTGCTCGCGTACGTGGTCGCGGTGCTCGACCGGTCCTCGCTCGGAGTGGCCGGGCTCGAGGCCGGTGAGCGGTTCGGGGCGAGCGCCTCGGTGCTCGCCTCGTTCGTCGTCGTGCAGCTGCTCGTGTACGCAGGGCTGCAGTTGCCGGTCGGCATCGTGCTGGACCGTCTCGGACCCCGCCGGCTGATCGCCGCGGGCGGCGTGTTGATGGCGGTCGGCCAACTGATCATGGCGTTCGCGACGACGACCGCGCTAGCGCTGAGCGCGCGGGCCCTGGTCGGCGCGGGCGACGCGCTGACGTTCGTCTCGGTGATCCGGCTCGTGCCCGTGTGGTTCCCGCCGCGCCGGGTCCCGCTGCTCACCCAGCTCACCGGGATCCTGGGACAGCTCGGGCAGGTGATCTCCGCGGTGCCGCTGGTCCTGCTTCTGCACGCCCGAGGATGGCAGACGGCGTTCGGCTCCGCGGCGGCCCTCGGGGTCGTGATGCTGGTAGCCGTGCTGGTCCTGGTGCGCGACCGGCCGGGGGTCCCGCTGCGCCGACCCGCCGCGGCCGGGGCCGCCCGCACCCTCGCTCCCGCGCGTTCCGGGCTCGGTGCGACGGTGCGTGAGCCGGGCACCTGGCTCGGCTATTGGACGCACTTCCTCACGCCGTTCTCCAGCACCATGTTCGTGCTGCTGTGGGGCTTCCCGTTCCTGGTCTCCGGCGAAGGCCGTTCGACGGCGCAGGCCAGCGCGCTGTTCACGGTGAACGTCCTGAGCACGATCGTGGCCGGGCCGCTGATCGGCGAGTTCACGGCACGTCGCCCGGCGTGGCGCGTGCGGCTCGTCGTCGTCGTCGCGATGACGACGGCGGCCGCCTGGGTCCTCATCCTCGTGCCGGCCGGGCCGCGGCCGCTGTGGGCGCTGACCGTGTTCATGGTCGTGATCGCCGTCGGGCAGCCGACGTCGCTGGTGGGCTTCGACTTCGCGCGGAGCCACAACCCGCCGGAGCGGCTCGGCACGGCGACCGGCCTGGTCAACGCGGGCGGGTTCGTCGCTGCCCTGGCGACGATGCTCGGGATCGGCCTCGTGCTCGACGCCGTCGGGGCCGACGCCTCGGGTGCGTACTCCCTCGATGCGTACCGGCTCGCGATGTCCGTCGTCGCCGTGCCGTGGGTGGTGGGGCTGGTCGGGCTCGGAGTCTGCGCGCGACTGATCCGGAACAGGTCCCGGAACGTGCTCGAAAACCTAGCGCGACCTGGACCATCGTGAGACGATCCAAGCCCTGGGAGTCCACCCGGAGCTGGGTTTGTGGACAAGGCAAGGCGGCAGGACGGTGTCGGGCAGCGGGCCCGGTCATCGAAGTCTCAGATTGACAGAAGGACACAGAACATGGCACAGGGTGCTGTTAAGTGGTTCAACGCTGAGAAGGGCTTTGGGTTCATCGCCCAGGACGGCGGCGGCCCCGACGTCTTCGTCCACTACTCCGCGATCGAGAGCCAGGGTTACCGCTCGCTCGACGAGGGCCAGCGAGTCGAGTTCGAGATCACCCAGGGGCCCAAGGGCCCGCAGGCTGAGCAGGTCCGCCCGCTCTGACTTCGACTCGTGAGGATCGAACAACGAGGCTTCACCCGATCCGGGTGGGGCCTCGTTGCTCGTCCAGTCCCACCCCGCAACGCCAGCCCCACCAGCGACGCCACCACCACCCCGCAACGCCTGGCCCACCAGCCGTAACGTCCGAGCGTTGACGTCCTATAGGACGTCAACGCTCGGACGTTACGGGCTCTGGGGTGTCCGGACAGGTCAGGGTCCGGGGTCCGTGGGGGCGGGAGCCGGGCCGGGATCCGTGGTGGCGGGAGCCTCGACGGTTTCTGTGGTGTTCGGGGTGCCCGTCGCGTCCGGGCTGTCTCTCCTCGGGACCGCACCGCCCGCGAAGGTCGCCAGCTCCCGGTCGTGCAGCAGCCGGGTCGGTGCGGGGAGCGATCGCGCGGCGCGGGCCAGGTCCGCCGACCCGAGCAGCCCCGGGGTGTCGGTGCCCGCGAGCACGATGTTGCCGTAGCGCCGCCCGCGCAGCTGCCCGGGCTCGGCGATCGCCGCGACGTCCGTGAAGATCGCGCGCAGCGTCGCAACCTCGGACTTCGCCCGGTCCAGCGGCGGCCGGTCCGCGCAGTTGGCGAGGTAGACCCCGCCCGGGCGCAGCACCCGCGCGACGTCGGCGGTGAACTCCAGCGTCGTGACGTGCTCGGGCGTCGTGTCGCCGGCGAAGACGTCCCGGATGACGACGTCCGCGCTCGCGGACGGCAGCCGAGCGAGCTCCGCCCGGGCGTCGCCGGTCCGCAGCTTCAGCAGCGGCGCGCGCGGCAGGTCGAACCAGGTCCGCACGAGCTCGACAAGTGTCGCGTCGAGCTCGACCGCGAGCTGGTGGGACCCGGGGCGGACCGCCTGCACATACCTCGCCATCGTGCAGCCCGCCGCCCCGAGATGGATCACCCGAAGGGGTGCGCCCGGCTCGCCGAGGCGGTCGATCACGGCAGCCATCTGCTGCATGTACTCGAACTCCAGCCGGGTGGGATCCACCAGGTCGAGGTGCGAGCTCGCGACGCCGTTGAGCAGCACGGTCACGCCGTTCGGGTCGTCGCGCTCACGGCGCAGCTCGACGGTCCCGGTCGCGACCTGAACCGGGCCGTCCGGGAGCGTCGGAGGGGATGTGGGTGGTCGGGGGGATGCTGGTCGAGCCCGCCGTCCGGAGGAACCGCTGCGACTGCCCACGGCAGCCACGGTACGGGTTCGATGCGAAAGCCGGACCGCAAGGTCTTGACTACATCGAACACCTGTTCGACAATGAGTGTGGAGGTGCTCACCATGGACCGAATCGCTCACACCGCGCCACTGCCTTCCACGGCGGTCGACCTGATGACCCGAGCCGACGCCGAGCTGCTGGCTGCCCAGTTCTCCTCCGAGCCGGGGGAGCGCTTCGTGCATGCCCACCTCGCCGGACTGCGGGCCGCGGCGGCGGTGCTCGCCGTGCGCGGGCGCCCGACCGGGCGGCGCGCACCACGGACCGCCTGGGAGATGCTTTCGGCCGTAGCGCCCGAGGTCGAGAGCTGGTCGGCGTACTTCGCGGCCGGCGCGGGGCTGCGGCGTGCGGTCGATGCCGGCCGTCCCGACGCGGTCGACGAGGCAAGGGCCGAGGAGGTTCTCTGCGCCGCGGAGGACTTCATCGACGAGGTCCGCACCCTGATCGGTCCGGCAAGCGGTGCGCCCACCGGCGAGACGCCGCACAGCACGCCGCACCTCTCCGTGCGGGCGTCATGAGCGGGCCACGATGAGCCGCGGCCCGCGACCCCCGCGCGGCAACCGAGACTGGGGCTCGCAGGAGGAGGGTGCCTCCATCCTGCACGTCGACATGGACGCGTTCTTCGCGTCGGTCGAGCTCGCCCGCAGGCCGCACCTGCGCGGCAAGCCAGTCATCGTCGGTGGCGCCGAGCGATCCGTGGTGCTCGCGGCGACGTACGAGGCGCGCGCGTTCGGGGTGCACTCGGCCATGCCGATGCAGATCGCGCGGCGCATGTGCCCGCAGGCGGTCGTGGTTCCGCCCGACATGTCCGCCTACCGGGATGTCTCGACCGCCGTGATGGAGATCCTGAGCGAGGTCACGACGCTCGTCGAGCAGGTCAGCGTGGACGAGGCGTTCCTCGACGTGTCCGGCGCCAGGCGCCGGCTCGGCCCGCCGACGACGATCGCCGTCCGCATCCGGGAGCGGGTCCAGGCGGCGCACGGCATCACGTGCTCGGTCGGCATCGCGAGCACGAAGTTCGTCGCCAAGCTGGCCTCCGAGCACGCCAAACCGGACGGCATGCTGCTCATCCCGCGCGCGGCGACCGTCGACTTCCTGCGGACGCTTCCCGTCGGTGCGCTGTGGGGGGTCGGGGAACGGACGCAGACCGCCCTCGCACGCTGGGGCCTGCGGACCGTTGCGGAGCTGGCGGACAGCGACGTCGCGACGATCCAGCGGGCCGTGGGCAACGTGGCGGGCGCGCGCCTGCACGATCTCGCGTGGGGTCGCGATCCGCGCCCGGTGTCGCCCGGACGGATCGAGAAGAGCGTCGGCGCCGAGGTCACGTTCGCCGCCGACGTCGAGGATCTCGCCGTGGTGCAGACCCAGGCGCTCGCGCTCGCCGACCGGTGCGCCGCGCGGCTGCGCGCCGACGAGATGGTCGGCCGGACGGTGAGCATCAAGGTGCGCACGTCCGACTTCCGGACCCTGACCCGGTCCCGGACCCTGCCCACGCCGACCGACGTCGGGCGGGAGATCTATCTCGTCGCCCGCGAGCTGCTCGCCGGGGTGGACCTCGGCGGGTTGCCGGTACGCCTCGTGGGGGTGCGGGCGGAGGGCCTGACCCCGGCCAGCAGCACTGCGCGACAGCTGACGCTCGAGGACGCGATCGCGGACACCGGGATTGCGCGTCGCGACGCGGAACGAGCGATGGACCTCGTCCGGGGCAGATTCGGCTCTGGATCGATTCAGGCGGCCTCGATCGGGGCGGTCAAGGACATCCAAGAGCGGGTCACCCGTCCATCAACTACCGCCAAAGCGAAACGGGATCTATCCTGAAGCAGACAAGTCCCACCGGGTAGCACGGAGGTAAAATGCCTCTCTCCGAGTACGAGCAACGCGTACTGGAGCAGATGGAGCGGCAGCTCACATCTGACGACCCCCGGCTCGCGAACACGCTTCAGTCCCGCGGTCATCGCGGGGTTGCGCGCTGGGTCGTCGCTGCTGCGGGATTCGTCGTCGGACTGCTCGTACTCGTGATCGGAGCAGCGCAGTCGCTGCTGTGGCTCGGGGTCATCGGGTTTCTGCTTATGTTCGCTGCGGGCGTATACGCGTTCGCAGTACCGCGCGCATCCGGTCCGACCGGGATCGTCGACGCGCGGGGTGGCGTTACGCCACGTCCAGGTAACAAGGCCAAGAAGTCTGGCGGGGGCCTGCTCCACAGGTTCGAGGAGCGCTGGGACCGCCGTCGCGACCAGGGCGGCCGCTAGCCGGCTCCGCTGGGCCATCAGGGTGACGCGTCGCCAACAGGTGACGCGGCCACAGCGTGATGTCTCCGCGGGGCGGCACTTCCACGAGGTGACGCGTCCGAAGGGTGACCCATCGACGAGGTTGACTCGTCCACAGCGTGACGTGTCCACGAGGTGACTCGTCCACAGCGTGATGCGTCCACAGGGTGATGCGTCCACAGGGTGATGCGTCCACAGGGTGACACGTTCGCTGGGACGAGCCGCCGCTGGTTCTTTGGCAGTGCTCTCGCCGCTTCGTCCTGCTTCTTCGCTGCTTCTGCTTAACCCGTAACGTCCGAGCGTTGACGTCCTATAGGACGTCAACGCTCGGACGTTACAGGTTTGAGGTGGGGACGCTCGGGGCTCGGGGCTCGGGGCTCAGGGCTCGGGGCTCAGGTTCGGAGCTTGGAGCTCGGGGTCAGGGTCGGGGTCAGGGTGAGGGGACTGGGGACCTTGGCCGGGTTCGTGATCTCGCGCACGATCACCCCGACCCGGGTCTCGAGCTCCCCTCGCTCCCGCGCCGGCGGGTTGGGCGCGTATCGGTCCTGCTGGACCGCGAGGGCGAGCTCGCGCAGCGCGACCTGCGCCTCGTCCCGCAGCGGCGCGCCCGTGCGGGCCAACGCCTGGGCGGCGATGATCTCGGTGACCTGGTGCGGTGTGCGGGCGTCGCTCCACATGATCCCGGCCCGCGCGAGGCGCGCACGCAGGTGGGACCACGCGACCTCCGAGCCGGCCTCGGTCGACCGCGCCGAGCGGCGACGGCGCACGAACCACCCGGTGACCCCCAGGAGCAGGATCGCGATCGCGCCGGACACCCCGAAGGCAAGCCGGCTATCCGTGCGCTCGGTCGTCGCGACCGGACCTGCCTGCGGAGCCTGCGTCGGCGCCGCTCCGGGGACCGCGCCCCGGATGTCGGGGTTGCCTTCCTGCGTCGGCGTACCGCTCAGCGCCGCGAACGGGTCGGCCCACTGGGGCGGGGCGCCGGACTGGACCGAGGGCGTCGGCTCGAACCGGACCCACCCCGCACCGGGGAAGTACAACTCGGGCCACGCGTGGGAGTCCCGACCGGTCACCACGCGCGCGCCGTTCTTGTCGATCGTGCCCGGCAGGAAGCCGACCGCGAGGCGGGCCGGGATGCCGAGCGTCCGGGCCATCACCGTCATCGCGGTCGCGAACTGCACGCAGTACCCGGTCCGGTTCCCAAGGAAGTCCCAGACCGCGTCGTCGCTGCGACCGACGAGCACATCCGTGGAGTAGGTGAAGTTCTCCGGACTGCGCAGATAGGTCTGCAGGGCGAGGGCCTGGTCGTAGTGGTTCGTGGCCGACGCCGTCACCTTCTTGGCGGTCGCCGTGACGTTGCGGGTCCGCGAGGTGCGCGGCACGGCGAGATACCGCTTGAGGTCGGCCGGGTAGCTCGTGCCCGCCGCGCGCAGGTTGGCCGGCGTGAGTGCGAGGAGCTCCGTCCGGATCGTGTAGGTCATGCCGGGGCGGGTCACCCCGACCCGGTCCACCTCGTCGCGACCGGCGTCGTAGCGCCAGCGCCCGTTGGCGTCGATCGTCCGCGGCATGACCGGCACCGGCAGCTGTTCCTCGCGCAGGCCCTTGATGACGACCGTGACGTTGCTCTCGGTCGGCTTCACCTCGTTCGCGGGCCGGTTCGCGAGATCGCGTGCCGGCCAGAGCAACCCGCGGTCTGCGGCGACCTTGGTGGCCCGGTCGTCGCGCGACCAGTTCGCACCGTCGAAGTCGCGCAGCGTGAACACGCGCAGCGGCCCGACCAGAACCGGGGACGCCAGGTAGGTGAGCTCGACCTCGCCCGACCGGGGGCCGAGGCTCTCCCGCATGTCGAGGTCCCGCGCGAGCCGGAGCGAACCCGCCGTGGCGGACCCGATCTGGGGCAGCCGAATGGTGGACCAGCCCGGCGTGGCCGCTGCCACGGGGCCGAGCACGATGGCCCCGACGGTCACGGTCGCGACGACCGCCACGGTCGCGCCCGCGCGCCGCGCGCCGTCGCTGCGCCCTGCGCCGTCCGCGCGACCCCGAGACCGTGACCCGGGCAGCGGCGCGGCGGTCAGGGCGAGCAGCAGCAGGTACCCGGCGCCGGTGCCGGCGAAGGCCAGCAGGCTCGTCTCCCGCCCGATGACGATCGCCGGCAGCCACAGCGTGAGGAGCACCAGCCCGGACCCCGCCGGCGACCCCAGGCCCAGGGCGACCAGGTCCGTGCACAACAGCACCAGCAGCGTCCCGCCCACGACGAGCAGCTCGAGCTGGAACGTCGGGTCGACCGGGGGGCGCGAGGTGTTCGAGTAGGACAGCCCGGCACGGAACGTATCGCCCAGCCGCGCGAGGGACTCCGCGCTGGGAAGCCACTGGAAGCGGCCCGGCGGGCTCGCGTACGCCGCGAGCAGCCCGAAGCCAAGCACGACCAGCCCGCCGGCCGTCGGTGCCCACCAGGCGCGGGTCAGCGCGCGCACCGTGGCCAGGATCGCCGCCAGCACGAGCACGGAACCGATCGCGGCCGACAGCCACCGGCCGGGCAGGATGAGGTCGCTGAGGCTGTACACGCTCCCGCACACGGCGAGCGCGCACATCGCCCCGGCCATCCAGGTGCGCGGACCGCGCGGGACCGGTGTCATCGGTGCGTCCCGAGCAACCGGCGCCAGCAGACGTCGAGGTCCTCACCGGGGCTCGCCGCACAGGCTCTCCAACCGGCGCGGCGCAGCGCAGCCAACGTGTGCTCGGCCTCACGTCGCTCGACACCCGCGGCGCTGGGCACGCGCACGACGGCGAGCGCATCGGTCACGTCACCGACTCCTGCCAGCGCGCCGCGGGTCGCGACGGAGAGCGAACCGAGCACGGCGAGCACGAGCGCCACTCCCGCGCCCGGGCTGGTCAGCTCGCGCGCGGCGGCGAGCAGGTCCTCCTGTGCGGCGAGCTCGGTCGGGGCGGGTTCCAGGTCCACCGTGAGGTCCAACAGCTCCTCGCGCGCCGCTCCCTCGCGCAGGTGGTGCAGCCGTGTGCCCGGGTCGATGCTGACCGTGCCTTCGGTGACGCGCCCGCCGAGCAGGCGTACCGGGTGCCCGGCGCCGAGCAGCGCGATGCCCATGGAGGCCCCGAGCGCGACGGTCCACTCGATCGCGCCCCGTTCCTTGGGCAGGTCGATCAGCACGCTCGCCGGCCGCAGACCGGAGCGCTCGTCGCTGCGCACCAGGAGCGCACCGTGGCGCGCGGAGCTGGCCCAGTGCACGCGCCGCAGGTCGTCGCCCTCGCGGTAGTCGCGCAGCGCGGCGTCGTCGCTCGACGGGGTGTGCGCGCCGAGCGCGACGCGGGCGTACTCGCCCAGCAGCCCGCCGGTCGGGATCGCCAGCTCGGCGACCTCCGGCCAGACGACGACCTCGGCCTGCTCGCCGAGCGTGGCCTGGATCCGCGCGACGCCGAACGGGTCGGTCCGGTGCACCACGAGGGGCCCGAGCGGCCACCGTCCCCGGCGGGTCGGGTGGATCGGGTAGGTCACGGTGACCAGTCCGGGGGCGCGCACGACGCGCGCGCGCAGGGTCAGGCCGCCGGAGAGCTGGGTCGCGGCCTGCTCCGCGAGGTGCAGCTCCGCCAGCCGGGCCCGCCCGGACGCGTCGGCGGCCCGCAGCTCGACGCGCGCCGTCGCGGGTGCACGGACCGAGACCGGGTTCGGCGCCACGGTGCGCCGGACCCGCAACGGGTGCCGTCCGCGGGTCGGGTCGACGATCAGCAGCCACCCGCCGCCGATCAGGGCAGCGACCGGGCCGAGCAGCCCCAGCCGGATCAGTTCGGCCGAGCCGATGCCGACGCCGGCGACCGTGAGCGCCAGGCCGCCGATCGCCAGGCTCCAGCCGCGCGCCGTCGGGCGTGGCCAGCGCATCGCGTCAGCCCGTCGCTCGCCGGGAGTGCGCGGCCTCGGCTGGTGGCAGGGCCGTCCGGGCCACGACCGACCGCACGACGTCGGCCGTCGTGCGTCCCGAGAGCCGGGACTCGGTGCTCGGCAGCAGGCGGTGGGCCAGGACGGGCTCGGCGAGCCCCTGCGCGTCGTCGGGCAGGACGTGGTCGCGCCCGGACATCGCGGCCAGCGCCTTCGAGGCCCGCAGCAGCTGGATCGCCGCGCGCGGCGAGGCGCCCAGCCGCAGGCCGGAGTCCTCACGGGTCGCCCGGACCAGGTCGACGATGTACCGCTTGACCGACGGGGCCGCGTACAGGCGCCGGGTGGTCGCGATCAGGCGGGCGATGTGCGCGGCGTCGGTGACCGGACGCAGGTCGTCGAGCGGGTCGAGGACCTCCTGCCGGTCGATCAGGTCGAGCTCGGAGTCGCGATCCGGGTAGCCGACGTTCAGCCGGGCCATGAACCGGTCCCGCTGCGCCTCCGGGAGGGGGTAGGTGCCCTCCATCTCGATCGGGTTCTGCGTGGCGACCACCAGGAACGGTCGCGGGAGCCGATGGGTGACGCCGTCGATCGTCGCCTGGGTCTCCTGCATGCACTCCAGCAGCGCGGACTGGGTCTTCGGCGAGGCGCGGTTGATCTCGTCCCCGATCACGATGTTGGCGAAGACCGGGCCGCGCCGGAGCTCGAACTGCTGGGTCTGGGTCCGGAAGATGCTGACCCCGGTGAGGTCGCTCGGCAGCAGGTCCGGGGTGAACTGGATCCGGCCGACCGTGCAGTCGATGCTGCGGGCCAGGGCCTTGGCCAGGGTCGTCTTGCCGACCCCCGGCACGTCCTCGAGCAGCAGGTGCCCCTCCGCGAGGAGGACGGCGACGGTGAGCTGCACGAGGTCCGAGCGGCCGGTGATCACGCGCTCGATCGCAGCGCGGATCGTCTCGGTGGCCTCGACGAGTTCCTCGAGTTCGGTCGACGACGGCAACGCCTGAAGCATGACGACCCCTTTGGCGGATTTGGCACAGAGCCTAGCGAACCCGAGCCGAACGGCGATGGTCGGCGGCCATCCGCCGCACCCCACCACTTTGCTCCACCGGCGGCCGGAGTGTGGCGCGGTCGCCGGCTCGGTTCCGCCCCGCTGGTGCCCCGAGCGCTCGAGCTGCTGTGGCGCACGTAACGGACGAATTCAATCGCGGCGCGATGCGCGGCAGCAATGAACTTTTCCCTCCACTTAGCCCCATGCCAGCCACCTGCACCGACGCACGTCCAGATGGGTGAAACACGCTTGGGATCCGTTGACCGTGGAGTGAAGTGGAGTATTGTGGAGGCACTTGGTGAGGGATGGCGGCGATGGGAGGTCGGCTTTCAATGAGCGACCTTTTCGGCGGCGGAGCGATGTTCCTCGGCACGCACACCCCGAGGCTCGACGACAAGGGCCGGCTGATCCTGCCGGCCCGGTTTCGCGCGCAGCTCGCGGCGGGACTCGTGCTGACCCGTGGGCAGGAGCGGTGCCTCTACCTGCTGCCGGAAGAGGTCTTCCTGGCGATGGCACAGATAGAGACGCCGGTCACCACCAAGGCGGACCGCGAGTACCAGCGCGTGTTCCTGTCCGGGGCCACCAACGAGGTTCCCGACAAACAGGGTCGAATCTCGATCCCGGCGCCGCTGCGCACCTATGCGGGCCTTGACCGTGATGTGGCCGTGATCGGTGTGGGTGCCCGCGCCGAGATCTGGGACCTCGCCGTGTGGGAGGCCTATCTCGCCGAGAAGGAAGCCAGCTATGCCGATGCCCCCGAGGAGGTCTCCGCACTCGAATCGTCGTGACCCGCAGCGCCGTGGTAAGCCCGCCGCGCCGTCCCGTGAGGTCTCCTCCCGTCCGCTCTGGCGCACTTCCCCGGTGCCAGAAGGTCGGTGGGGGACCTGACCGGACGGCGCAAAGGCCGCTCGCTCGCCCCTGTACCACAAGCACGTGAGACGCACATGAACCCGCACCACCACGAACGAACCGAGGAGGAGGACCGATGACCGAACCGCGCGAGACAGCTGACCGGCACACCCCGGTCATGCTCGCCCGGTGCGTCGAGCTCCTCGCACCGGCCCTCGCGGCGCCCGGCGCGGTGCTCGTCGACTCGACGCTGGGCATGGGCGGGCACACCGAGGCCGTGCTGCAGGCGTTCAAGGACGTCAGGGTCGTCGGGCTCGACCGCGACCCCCAGGCGCTCCAGCTGGCCGGCCGGCGGCTGGCCCCGTTCGGCGACCGGTTCACGCCCGTGCACGCGGTCTACGACGACATCGAGGACGTCGTGCACAACCAGCTCGGGCTGCGCGAGGTCCAGGCGGTGCTGATGGACCTCGGCGTCTCCTCGCTCCAGCTGGACGAGGTCGACCGTGGCTTCTCCTACGCTCAGGACGCGCCGCTGGACATGCGGATGGATCGCAGCACCGGGCAGACCGCCGCCGACGTCCTCAACACGTACGACGAGGACGAGCTGGTGCGCATCCTGCGCGAGTACGGCGAGGAGCGCTTCGCGAAGAAGATCGCGCGCAACGTCGTCAAGGCCCGCGACCACGCCCCGCTGGCCCGCACCGGTGAGCTCGTGCAGATCCTGCGCGCCAGCATCCCCGCGGCCACCCGCAAGACGGGCGGGCACCCCGGCAAGCGGACCTTCCAGGCCCTGCGCATCGAGGTGAACGGCGAGCTCGAGTCCCTCGAGCGGGCCCTGCCGGCATCGATCGAGGTCCTCGCGGTCGGCGGCCGGATCGTCGTGGAGGCCTACCACTCGCTCGAGGACCGCCTGGTCAAGCGCGCCTTCGCCGCGGGTGCGACGTCGAGCGCGCCGATGGGGCTGCCCGTCGAGCCCGAGACGCACAAGCCGTACTTGCGGCTCGTCACCCGGGGTGCCGAGGAGGCATCCCCCGCCGAACGCGAGTCGAACCCGCGTTCACAGTCCGTCCGGCTCCGCGCGGCCGAGCGGCTTCGTCCCACCCCCGCGCACCTTTTGAGGAGGCGATCATGAGCGCACTGCCGCAGTCCTACGTACCCGCCAGGCGGCCCGGCGGCCCGGCCGCCGCGCCCGGTCGGACCCGCGCGCCGGTGCCTCGCCTGCGCCTGGTGCGGGCGCCGCTGCAGACCCGGACCCGGGTGCCGTTCGTCCTGCTCTGCATCGCGATCCTGGTGGGCGCCCTGCTCGGGGCGCTCGTGCTCAACACCTCGATGGCGCGCGGCTCTTACCAGGCGCACGAGCTGCAGGGCCAGCTCGCTCAGCTGGCGCGCGGCGACCAGGGCCTCAACGCGCAGCTCCTCGCGCACAAGGCGCCCGCCGCACTCGCGAAATCGGCGCGGGACCTCGGCATGGTGCCGGTGCCCGAGCTCGCCTTCCTGCGCCTGTCCGACGGCGCCGTGCTCGGCAACCCGACCCCCGCGGTGGCCGGCGGATGAGGCGCGGCCGCGAGGCACGACCCGAGCAGCGGCACAGGGCCCTGCTCGCGGTCATCCTCGTGGTGCTCGTCGTCTTCGCGGGCCGGCTCGTCTACGTGCAGGGCCTGCGCGGGGAGGCGGTGGCCGCCGTCGCCCTGAACCAGCGGATGTCGACGTCGACGTTGCCCGCCGCACGCGGCGAGATCACCGACGCGAAGGGCGTCTCGCTGGCCACCTCGATCGACGGGTACACCGTCTGGGTCGACCAGACGCAGATCGCGGCGTGGAAGCGGACGTCGGACGCGTCGGTCGAGGCCGCCGGGGCGGTCGACGCCGCCAAGGAGCTCGCACCCGTGCTCAAGATGGACGCCCTCGAGCTCGGCGCCAAGCTCAACGGGACCAGGCACTACGTCGTGCTCAAGCGCAACGTGCCGCCAGCGGTCTGGCGGGCGCTGCGCGAGCTGGGCATCTCGGGCGTCAACGGCGACCTCGTCCCGCAGCGGATCTACCCCGCGGGCAACACCGCCGGCAACATCGTCGGGTTCGTCAACCGCGAGGGCATCGGGCTGGAGGGGCTCGAGAGCAAGCTGAACAAGACGCTGACGGGCACCGACGGCTCGTACAGCTACGAGCGCGGGCGCGGCGGTCAGGCGATCCCCGGGGGCAAGCGCGAGGAGACGCCGGCCGTGCCCGGCCGGGACGTCCAGCTGACGATCCTGCGCGACCTGCAGTGGAAGGCCCAGGACTCACTGGACAAGGCGGTCGCGGCGACCGGGTCCGACTCCGGCTCCGTCACCGTAGAGAACGTCACGACCGGCGAGATCCTCGCCCTGGCCGACTCCGGTTCGGTCGACCCCAACAACCCCGGCGCGACCGACGAGAGCGCACGCGGCTCCCGGTCGCTGCGGAACGTCTTCGAGCCGGGCTCGACGGCGAAGGTGATCACGATGTCGGCCGCGATCGAGAACAAGCTCGTCGGACCGCAGGACCACTGGGAAGTGCCGTACGCCTACACGACCGCCAACAACCAGACGTTCCACGACTCCCACGCGCACGGCCTGCTGAAGCTGACCACCGCGGGCGTGCTGGCCCAGTCCTCGAACGCGGGCACCGTGATGATCGGGCAGAACATCCCGCAGCAGGTGCGGTACGACTTCCTGTCGAAGTTCGGCTTCGGCAAGCTCACCGGGATCGAGCTGCCGGGGGAGTCGCGCGGCATCCTGCACCCGGCGGCGAGCTGGGACGGCCGCACCAAGTACGCGGTGCTGTTCGGCCAGGGCGTCTCGGTGAACGCGGTCCAGGCGACGCAGGTCTTCGCCACCATCGGCAACGGCGGCGTGCGGATGCAGCCGCACCTGATCAAGAGCATCAACGACGCGACCGGCACCGGGGTCGCGACCACCGAACCGGCCGGCACCCGGGTGGTGTCCGCCACGACCGCCGCGACCGTGCTCAAGATGATGGAGAGCGCGGTCAACGAAGGTACCGGCACGGCCGCGGCCATTCCCGGCTACCGGGTCGCGGGCAAGACCGGAACCGCGCAGTCGTGGGGTCCGGGTGGCAAGCGCGGCATCACGGCCTCGTTCATCGGCGTCGCGCCGGCCGACAAGCCCAAGATCGCCGTCAGCGTGATCATGAACAACCCGAGGTCGTCGCAGTGGGGCGGCACGGTTGCCGCGCCGGTCTTCAGCGAGGTCGCCGGGTACGCGCTCCAGATGCTCAACGTGCCGCCGAGCGGCACCAAGGCGGAGCTCTACGCGACCACGTTCGGCGAAGCAGGCAGCGGGTGACCGCTCCCGTCCACGGTAGATTCCTCCCCATGACGTCCCCGCAGGGTCGGATGCGCCCGATGCATCCCGCAGCCCATCGGATCGCCGATCTCGTCGACACATTCGCCCTGCGCACGCCCTCTCCCGAAGGCGTGCCGGTACCCCCGGACGCTGTCGTGACGGGCGTGACGGTGGCGAGTGCGGCGGCTGAGCCCGGTGATCTCTTCGTCGCTCTGCGCGGCCTGAAGGCGCACGGCGCGGCCTACGCGGCCGACGCCGTCGCCGCCGGAGCGGTCGCGATCCTCACCGACGACGACGGCGCGCGCGCGTGCGCCGTCGTGCGACCCGAGCTCGGCGTGCCGGTCCTCGTCGCGGACGACCCCCGGGCCCTGCTCGGGGACGTCGCCGCCTGGGCGTACGACCAGCCGGCGCGCGAGCTGGTCACCGTCGCGGTGACCGGGACGAACGGCAAGACGACCACGACCTACTTCGTCGACGCGGCGCTGCGCGCCGTGCACGCGACGACCGCGGTGCTCGGCACCGTCGAGCTGCGCATCGGCGAGGACGCGATCGAGAGCCCGCGGACCACCGTCGAGGCGCCCGCGCTGCACGCGCTGCTCGCCCTCGCCCGCGAACGCGGCACGACGGCCGCGACGCTCGAGGCGTCCAGCCACGCGCTCGCCCTGGGCCGGGTGCACGGGCTCACGTTCGACGTCGTCGGCTTCACCAACCTCCAGCGCGACCACCTCGACTTCCATGGCGACATGGAGGGCTACTTCACGGACAAGGCTCGCCTTTTCGCGCCCGGGCAGGCCCGCCGGGGCGTCGTCGTGATCGACGACGTGTGGGGGCGACGGCTGGTCGCCGAGGCGACGATCCCGGTCGAGTCGGTCTCCACGCACGTCGGATCGCCCGAGGCGGCCGCGGCCGACTGGGCCGTCGTCGCGGCCACGATCGGCCTGGACGGGGTCGGCTCGACCTTCACGCTGCGCTGCCCGGACGGGGTGAGCCGCGAGGCGTTCAGCCCGCTGCCGGGCCTGGTGAACGTCTCGAACGCCGCCCTCGCGATCGTGCTCGCGCACCGCGCGGGCGTCGAGCTCGACGTCGCCATCGCCGGCGTCGCCGTCGCACCGGCGATCCCGGGCCGGATGGAGCGCGTGATCGAGCGCGGCGACGGCTGGCCGCTCGCCCTGGTCGACTACGCGCACACCCCGGACGCCCTGGTGCTCGCGCTCGAGGCCGTCCGGCCGATCACGCCCGGCCGGCTGATCATCGTCTTCGGTTCCGACGGCGACCGCGACCAGGGCAAGCGCCCGCTGATGGGGGCCATCGCCGCCCGGCTGGCGGACGTGCTGGTCGTGACGGACGAGAACCCGCGCTCGGAGGTGCCCGTGCAGATCCGCGCGGAGATCCTCGCCGGGGCGCGCGCCGAGCGCACCGCGGGCACCGAGATCCACGAGGCGACCTCGCGCGCCGAGGCGATCCGGGACGCGCTGCGGCTGGCCCACGACGAGGACACGATCATCATCACCGGCAAGGGCCACGAGCCGACCCAGGAGATCGCCGGGGTCTTCCACCGCTACAACGACCGTGACGTGCTGCTGGCCGCCGTCCGGGACGGCCTCGCGACGACGGGAACCGCTCTGTGATCGCGCTGACGGCGGCCGAGGTGGCGGCGGCGACCGGCGGTCGCCTGCACCCGGCCACGCTGAACCCGGCGCTCGTCGTGCACGGGCCGGTCGTGGTGGACTCCCGGCAGGTCGCGACCGGCTCGCTGTTCGTGGCGCTGCACGGCGAGCACTCCGACGGGCATGACCACGCCGTCGCGGCGATCGCCGCCGGTGCCGCGCTCGCGCTCGCGGCGCGCGAGGTGTCCGGCCCGGACGGGCCCGTGCCGAGCGTCGTCGTCGCCGACGTCGAGCGCGCGCTGGGCGACCTCGCGGCCGCCGTCCTGCTGCGCCTGCGCACCGACGACGAGCCCGGTGGGAGCCGGCTGAACGTCGTCGGCGTGACCGGCTCGGTCGGCAAGACCACCACGAAGGACCTGCTCGCGCAGGTGCTCACGCCGTCCGGCCCGACCATCGCGCCCGTCGCGTCGTTCAACAACGAGATCGGCCTGCCGCTGACCGTGCTGCGCGCGGACGAGGACACCGAGTTCCTCATCCTCGAGATGGGTGCCAGCGGGATCGGCCACCTCACCTACCTCACCGACATCGCGCCGCCCGACGTCGCGGCGGTGCTCGCCGTCGGCCACGCCCACCTGGGCGGCTTCGGCGGGATCGAGGGCGTCGCGCGCGCCAAGGCCGAGATCATCGCCGGGCTCGCGCCGGGCGGCGTCGCGGTCCTCAACGCCGACGACCCGCGGGTCGCCGCGATGGCCGGCGCGGCTCCCGGCGACGTCGTCACGTTCGGCAGCACCGCGGGCGCCGACGTGCGCGCCGAGGGCATCCGGGTGGACCGCGCCGGGCGGGCCTCCTTCACTCTCGTCGCGGGCACCGAGTCGGCGGCCGTCGAGCTCCGGCTGGTCGGCGAGCACCACGTGTCCAACGCGCTGGCCACCGCCGCGATCGCGCTGCGCCTCGGGGTCGAGCTGGCGGAGGTCGCCAAGCGGCTGAGCGTCGCGGACGCGCTGAGCCCGCACCGCATGCACGTCGTGGACCGCACCGACGGCGTGACCGTGATCGACGACTCGTACAACGCGAACCCCGATTCGATGCGGGCCGCCCTCAAGGCGCTCGCGACGGTCGCCGGCCGGGACCGCCGCTCGGTCGCCGTGCTCGGCGAGATGCTCGAGCTCGGACCGGACGCCCGTGCCGAGCACGAGTCGATCGGCCTGATGGTCGTGCGGCTGAACATCTCGCTCACGGTCGTCGTCGGGGCCGGCGCCCACGCGATCGCCGACGGCGCGAACCGCGAGGGCTCGTGGGGCGACGAGGTCGCGGTGGCGGACGACGTCGCCGCCGCGGGGGACTACCTCGAGGCCGAGCTCAGGCCCGGCGACGTCGTGCTGGTGAAGTCCTCGCTGGGTGCGGGGCTGTGGCGGCTCGGGGACCGGCTCACGGCCGCCGACGCGCCGACCGCGACCTCCGTCCCCGGCGAGCCCCTCCGATGAAGGCGGTACTCATCTCGGGTGGGCTCTCGATGGTGCTGGCGCTGCTCGGCACCCCGCTGTTCATCCGCTTTCTCGTGCGCAAGCAGTACGGCCAGTTCATCCGCCAGGACGGCCCGACCGCGCACATCACCAAGCGCGGCACGCCGACCATGGGCGGCGTCGTCATCATCCTGGCGACGGTGCTGGGG
>NZ_DATCNW010000031.1:0-4273 GCF_036565025.1 Pengzhenrongella sp. | reverse complement strand
AGGTCCCCCGAGGCCGCGTAGCCCACCGAGTCGGCCGAGCCGCCGAGAACCAACCGGGCCCGACCCGCCAAGCCCCAATGGTCGCAACTTAGGACCCCCTGCCAGTCGCCCCCGAGCGGGGATCCTCCTCTGGATCCCGCCTGCGTGGACCTTAAGTTACGTCCATTGGGGCCTGACCAGCCGATTCTGTCGGCTTCTCGAGCGTTGTGGCGTCACTCGGCGTCGCGTGCAAACATGCGTTCGTGAGCGAACCGGAGCGGGACGTGGATGCGGCGGACACAGTGATCGCGACCGGAGTGCCGCTGTTGAAGTTCCTGCGGCTGCAGCTCGTGCTCTGGGCCGTGCAATTTCTCGTGTGGGGCGGCCAAGCGGTGACAGAGCGCAAGCCGCTCTTTCTCGTCATGACGGTGATTTCCGCCGTGAGTCTGGGCTCGTACGGCTGGATGGCTGTCTCCAGCCCACGTGTCGCTCTGATCCTTCGAGACGAAACCCTTGAGTTGCGACGCTGGTTCCGGCCCCTGTCGCTGGCCAGGGTCGACATCGTCGCGGTGAGAGGTGACGTCGCCGGCCAACCCTCGTGGAGCGCGCAGGTCCTGATACAGACACATGACCGCGTTGCGCGCCTACCGGCCCTCGATCGGAAACCTGCCGAGCTGATCCTCCGCCTGCAGGAATGGGCAGCAGTCGGTGAAACACCTCGTGCCTGAGTTGCCAATCAGACACGAGGACGAAGCTGATGACAGTTGTCAGTTTTCACGAAGCGCCGACACGAGGGCAGCGGCATAGGCCGAAGCCATCGTTCCGACGCCCACGCGTACTGATCGGCTTCCGCGTCCCGCGTTCGGGCGGGGACTCGACATTTGTCGACCTGCCCCGTCCCGTGTTCGGATGTCACCATGACATTCCGGACAATCGGCCCGGCGGGCCGGACGGGTGGAGCGGCGAGCTCTCCTGTGGCGCGCAGCGCCCAGTTCTGGATGCGCGCTTACCCGCGTCGGTGGCGCGTCGAGCACGGTGCGGAGCTGCTCGGGCGGGTGGTCGACCTCGCCGGGCCGGACGCGTCCCGCGTGAGCGCGGACCGCGCTCCGCCTCGTGCGCGACGGGTGGGCGAGGCGCCGGCGCGGGCACCCGGCACTGGGCATTTGGCTGGCCTACCTGCTGTTCGACCGGCGCATCCCGGTGGCGTACCGGCCGTGGGCGCGCGACGACATCGACGGGTACTGGTTCCCGCTGCGGTCCTGGGTGCGGCTCCGATTCCTCCCGCTGGTGCTGGCGACCTGCCTTCTGCTCTTCTTCTGGCCGCGCCACTGGGTGGTTCTCGCGGGGTCCTCGCCCTACGTGATCGTCGGCATGTTCGTGAATCACCGTCGCGCCGCCCGGATCAAACACGTCGCGCCGCACAAGGGAGAGCGGCCCCGCGAAGGGGATCTGGTCGAGCGGAACGCTCCCCACCCGCGGCTGATGGCCCGGTCGGCGTTGTGGTACGCCGTGCCGCTCCTCGTGTTCGTCGCCGCGGCATCGGTGGTGACCACCCTGTTCGCGCCCCAGGCGCTGCACCTCGTAGGACCCAGCCCGTCGAACGGTTCGGGCCTGGCCGTCGGTCCGGCGGGCGAGGCGCGGCTCGAAGCCGCGGGTCCGAACTGACCCTGGGGGTCGTGCTGGAGTCCGGTGTCGCGCTGGGCGTGGCCGCGCTGCTCGTCCTGCCCGCAGCGCTGGTCGGACGGGCGGCGACCAGGCGCCCCGGAGGTGCAGACCTCAGCGTCAGCGATGTGTGGTGGATCTCGATCAGTGGTTCGATACCCGGCATCGACCGGCCCCTCCACCTGCTCCGGCCGTTCTCCGCGCCGATCCCCGAAGACGACTCCATACCGCCGGGACAAACGGACGACGGGACTCTCGATTCGTAGCCGAGCAGGGTCAGTATTCTTGGCTGCCGCCCGGCTCACAACGCAGAACCCGCCCGTGGGGCGCGCAAGTCGCCGACTGGACCAGCACTGAGCGACCGCTATGCGGCGGCCTGTGCATTACCCAGGACGAGCAGCGACCCTGGAAGGACGGGCAAAGCGTTCCAGCGGGAACGTCTCATCCTGAGACTCGAGACGAAATCGTTCACATGCTGACCGCTCGGGCGATCCTCCGAATCGGAACGTTCCCGCGGGAACGTGTGTCGGCGCGGCGACGCTGCACAACGGAGCGGAGCAACCGATATATGACATCGAGCGACCCGGCAGGGCGTGCCGACGAGTGGCCCGGATGCGGATATCGGTCACTACGGCAGGAGGTCGAGGTACTTCCTGCGAGCCGGCATCGCGTGGATGACCATCTCGTCGCCGTTCTCGGCGGGTGGCGCTGTCCTCGTCGAGGGGCTCGATCCACAGCGGCCACTCTGCCGCTTGGATTGCATCGTCCGGCGAGACGCCGTGCTTGAGCGCGCTGCGGTGGACCTTCACCCAGCGAAGTGGGCCAGCGCAGCCCGGATCGCCTCGGACCTGCTCATGTCGTGCTTGGCTGCCGCCACGTCGAGCGCGTCGAGCTCCTCGGCGGTCAGTCGGACGGCCACGACGTGCATCGGTTCAGCCCCACGACCAGGGCGCCCACGACCCCGACGCTTGAGAACGTCCACGTCGTAGCCCGCCTCGGCCTCGTCAGCCCACTGCTGAATCTGCTCGTCACTCACCATGCGGATATCGTATGACGAAAAAGATGACGGTTCCAGAGGTGGGCCCGTCGCCCACGGCAACAGAGTCTGCCCACACGTCGATGCAGAACCCGTTTGCGAGCACCACGACTCAGTGGCCAGAAGGCGCCTCGGGGGATGCCGCGCGCTGGCCATTGAACATCACATAACGCCGCCGAGTGGTTCGACAGGTAAGTCGCGGGCGACAGTCGCGGACTCGGGTGAGCACCAAGTGAGCTCAGGTCACACACTTACCAATTTGGGCTGGCCTCGCTAGCGTCACCCTATGGGTGATCTGCTGGTGCCGGAGGACTTCACTGTGGCCACGGTCGACGGCGTGCGGGTGGTCTTCACCCGTGCCGCCCTCGGCGAGGAGGTCATTCAGTTCGAGTGGGACGGTGTCCGAGACGCCGCGACGGATCGCAGGGATCTGCAGTGGGAGCGCGAGTTCGATGCCTGGGGCAACGCCGTCAAGGCGCACGGCCACGACGTGGCCGGACCGCCCCCGCAGATGCCGGGGAATCTACTCGCGCGAGTTCAGATGTCCGTGTCGGACGACAGCGGCAAGCAGCTGCAGAAGCTCGATGGCCAGGTCGCTGGCTCCGGCTCTGAGTGGCATGCGGAGTGGCGGCACGCGCTGCCCGCGAACGGTGCGAAGCGCCTCCTTTTGCGGTTCGCCGTCGACGGCGCATCCAGCGCAGCGTGCGAGCTCCAGATCGGCTGACACCTCCTGCCAGCTCCGTCTTGCGCTCGTCAGCGCCCCGCGTCCGGTTCGACCGTTGGTAGCAAGGCGTCTCGCCGCAGCAAATGTGCGCCGACAGGCCGTTGCAGAACGACAGCTACGTTGCCGTCGTTGGCCTCGGAGGTTCTACGAGGACCTTTCGGCGTGAATGTCGCTGCTGCCTGAGCCTCGCGGCGAGCAGGCAGAGGAGCGTGCCGGCTGCCGCGCCCGCCGTGTTGAGGATGACGTCGTCGACGTCAGCGCTGCGACCCGACGCGAGTTGCAACAATTCGATCGTGACGAGAGCGCGAGGACACCGGCCTCCAGCGCCTCTTCACCCAAAATCTGCTGCGGCAGCCAGCGCCGACTCGCCGCATAGCGCCACTCATGCGCCGGCCGGAACGGCACTGAGCGACCGCTATGGGGTGTCTGCGAGCACGGCGGCTCAGACAGCTGCACTACGGGTCGACTTGATCCTCAGTTCACCCGACACTGACGCCACCAGCGTCATCACCCGACGCCTGGCGCGCTTACCCGGTTGGCTTGTGCTTGCCGTCCCACTCCTCGTCGTATTCGCAATGTTGCCTGGGACCTGGAGCGGCCAAGCGTCGTTGGCGCGATCCTGGCACGATGTGCGCATGAGCCCCGTGACCGCTGGCGACCCACGTCCCGTCTGGGCGCGCCTGAATCGATGGTTGCTTCTCGGCGCGTTCGGGTGCATCGCATGCGGGGTGGTGTTGAGCGACACCGTGGGTGACCACGTGGGGGTGGGTTGGCGTCACTGAGGGTGATCATGCGTTTTGGGCGGCCCGCCGGGGTTGCCCTTTTTTGTTGGCGACGAGAGCGTGATGACGTCCATCGAAGCGCAACGGCCC
>NZ_DATCNW010000030.1:0-16378 GCF_036565025.1 Pengzhenrongella sp. | reverse complement strand
ACACGCCGCACAATTCACGACGAACCGATTTTCAATCAACCAAGATGGTGATACTTCCAAATCGGACGCCTATTCAAACTGCGATGAGCGCCTCGCGCGGATCAGCCCGCCCCACCCCACGACAACCTGACCAGTTACACGCCGACTTCATTCATAGTAACGGCCACGGGACTTCTCCGAAATCGTCTTGCGCCTGCCACACCGTAGAGCACCACGCCCCCGAAGAAGGTGGTTCCAGCCACCCCGACGATACGGAAACTGCCCGAGGCGCGAACGGCGATCGCGACGTACACGAGAGAGACCAGGAAAAGGAACAGGATGTTCCACCGGTTGGAGCGACGGTTCCACCGGACCTCAAACTGGAGCCCTTGGGACGACACGCCATCGGTAGTAGACATAGCGTGATCGTCCCACATCATGCGATTTGGAGGCCCACCAGCCTGCCACACGGGACCCATCGGGCCTGCATCGTCCGCCCTCGATCAATCACCGCTTAGCGCCATTACTCCGATTCTCGGGTTATTCCGATGCCTGCTCCTTCCTGCGCGTGAGAGGCTCAGGACCTTGGCCGACGCGCTCTGGCAACTTTCGCTTGTCGGAATAATCCGGTGTCAGTCCTTGAGTCCGCACAGGCGCTGGATGATGTCCTCGCGGCCGTGCCACAGCGGGGTCGGGAGGGGGTTGTGGGTTGTTGTGATGTTTGCTTTCTCGAGAGCTTGGCGCTTCATCTCGGTGTCGGCGTGCGCGTAGATGAGCGTGTGGTCTCAGGGTCGGCGTGCCCGAGCCACTCGGTGAGCAGGGCAGTGGCATGCCGGCCCGGTAAAGATGCCTCGCCCGGGAGTGCCGGAGCATGTGCGGGTGGATCCGGGCCGGGACGGACCGCCGGACCGCCGGTTCGGATGAACATGGCGGCACCGTCACCATGGGCGGACAACGTCAGGCAGAGGAAGAGGCACCGCGCGCGCACCGGATTATTCCGACAGGCGCGAGTTGCCAGAGCGCGTCAGCCAAGGTCCCGGGCCTCTGACGCGCAGGAAGGCGCGGGCATCGGAATAACCCGAGAATCGGAGTAATGGCGTTTATTTCGATATCGGAATAAACGCCACTTAAGCGCCGGGCGAGTACGGCACTGAGCGACTGTTCCGGGCTCTCGAGCGAAGTGGCTGAAGGTCGCCGACGACCCAGAGCACCAAGCGACGGGCGAGTCGGCGCGCGCCCCGGGCGAGGACGACGGCGCCCGCGAATCGCACCTTGACGCATCGGACGCTCTAGAGACCGAGAGAGTTCCTGAGTCCTCGATCGATCTCGCGCAGAAGGGCGAGGGGGGTGAGGCCGGCCTGCTCGGTGAGGTCCGCCTTGTTGAGCGTGACGATGGCGGTGACGTTCACGACGGAGTCTCGAAGCAATCCGGTCACCGCAGAGGGAAGGAACACGTTGCCGGGCATCGCTGCCAGCTCGGTGTTGGACGTGATGACAAGTGCCACCACGGTCGCCAGCCGGCTCTGGTTGTACGTCTGCGCGGAGATCACCACGACCGGTCGACGCTTGGCCGGGCGTGACCCGACCGGTGCACCGAGGTCCGCCCAGTAGATTCCGCCGCGCTCGATCACCAGTCACCCGGATTGTCACCGAGAAGTCGTCGCGCCACGGCGACGGCGTCCGAAGCGGAGTCGTCGCCACCCGCCAGAGCATCAACGGCGTGGTCGATCTGGCGGGTCACCGACTCAGCGTCGAGTTCGTCCAGGTATCGCACCGCGGCGCGCGCGAAGAACTCAGATCGGCTCATTCCGAGGTCGCGTGCACGCCGGGTGGCCTTCTCGAAGGTGTCGTCAGGAACCGAGATCGCGGTCTTCATCCCGCGAGTATAACCAGGTATGACCACCATGCTCGGGTGATCGAATCCCGGCGGACCGGCCGGAGTATCGGACACGCCAGCGATACTGGGCGGCATGTCGAGCCAGCGAGCGGTACAACGCTTCCCCGGAACCGTCGGCGTCATCGGACTCGGCGCGATGGGCGCCCCGATGACCCACAACCTGCTCCGCGGCGCTCCGCCCGGCACCCGGGTGCTCGTGCACGGCCGCACGCCCGCGCGGCTGGCTCCGCTCGTGGACGCCGGGGCGCACCTCGCGGCGACTCCTCGCATCCTGGCCGAGGCCTGCGACGTGGTGCTGGTAATGCTGCCCGACCTCCCGCAGCTCGAGGCGCTGCTGGCCGGCGAGGACGGGCTCGTCGCGGGCGTGAGCGAGCCGACGATCCTCGTGGTCGGCTCGTCGGTCTCCCCCGGCGAGCTGCGAACGCTCGCCTCCCGGGTCGCCAAGGAGACCGAAGGGCTGCTCCGCCTCGTCGATGCGCCCGTCTCCGGCGGCGTTGAGGGCGCCGGCGCCGGCACCCTGTCGATCATGGTGGGCGGCGCCGACGACGACGTCCGGGTCGTCACGCCGGTGCTCGCGACCATGGGCACCCCCGTGCACCTCGGCCCGCTCGGTTCGGGCGAGGTCGCCAAGGCGTGCAACCAGCTCATCGTCGCCGCGACCATGACAGCCATCGCCGAGGCTGCCGTGATCGCGGAGCGCGCCGGCCTCGACGTCGACGCGCTGCTCACCCTGCTGCGCGGCGGGTACGCCGGCTCGCGGGTCCTGGAGACCAAGCAGCGGGCCGTCGTCACGCGCGACTACACGCCGTCGGGCGCGGCCAGGTTCATGGTGAAGGACCTCGCCGCCGCGCACGAGGAGGCAGCCCGGACGAACACCCGCACCCGCCAGCTGGACCTGCTGCGCGAGCTGTTCGACGACGTGGTGGCCGCCGGGCTGGGCGACGACGACCTCGCCGTCGTGCACCGCTACGTCGCTGAGGCGCCGGTCGCTGAGGCGCCGGCCGCCCAGGACCCGGCGGCGTCCCGCGCGCAGGTCGACAACCGGTAGATGCTCGTGGTCGCTGCGACGTAGAGGTCCGTGCCGTCGGGGCCCCCGAAGCAGACGTTGGCGACCACCTCGGGCACCGGGATCGTCGCGAGCAGGTCCCCGGTCGGCGCGAACACCTGCACGGAGCTGCCGGCCGACGTCCACACCCGGCCCTGCACGTCGACGCGGAACCCGTCCGAGACCCCGTCGGAGATCACCGCGAAGACCCGTCCGTTCTTGCACCGCCCGCCTGGGAGCACGTCGTACGCACGGATGTGGTGGTTCCCGCCGCCCTCGGCCGCGAGCGCCTGGGAGGTGTCCGAGACGTACAGCACCGACTCGTCGGGCGAGAACGCCAGCCCGTTGGGCTCCTCGACGTCGATCACCACCGGTCGCACGTCGCCGGTCGCCGGGTCGAACCGGAAGACGTAGTGGTCGCCGTACTCGCGCTCCCCCGGGTGCCCCTCGCGCGGGAACACGATGCCGTACGGCGGATCGGTGAACCAGTAGGTCCCGTCGGCGGCGACCACGATGTCGTTGGGTGAGTTGAACCGCCCGCCGGACCAGCGGTCCACGACGGTCGTGACGGCGCCGTCGACCTCCCGCTCGACGGCGCGCCGCCCGTGCGAGCACTGCAGCACGGACCCGTCGTGGTCCAGGGTGCGACCGTTGGTGAACTCGACGTCCGTGCGGTGCACGCGGGTGCGGCCCGTCGCCGGGTCGAGCTCGAGGATGCGGTTGCCGGGGATGTCGCTCCAGCGCAGCACCTTCAGCGCCGGCAGCCACAGGGGTCCCTCGCACCAGGTGGAGCCGGTCGCCACCTGCTCGAGCGCGGCGCCTGCACGGAGGAGGTCGTTGTCCGGTGTGCCCATGGTGGCGACCATGCCACGGTTCGTGACGATCGCACGACCCCCTACTTCAAGGCCCGTGACCACCTGTCCAGCCCGCGGCTGATCCGGCCGTAGGGCGCGTCTTGGCGCCGGGTGGTTCCGCGGTCGGTGTTTTCGGAGCTCAGTGTGCTGCCTTCTCGAGCGAGCTCAGGCCGTTCCGGAGAGAGGCAGCGACCGGCTTTCCCCTGGTCACCACGATCACGAAGGTCGCGAATCGGCCCACGAGCGAGGTCGGCGTCCGCTCCCATGTGACGTGGACGTGACTGCCGCCGTCGTCCCGCGCGGTGATGGTCGCCGACACGTAGCTGCCCGGTGCGCAGAAGTTGCTCTCGCGCACGGTCCAGGTCACGGTGTCCGGCGCTGACCAGTCGTAGTGCTCCTTCGCCCAGATCTTCGTCCCGGGCATCCTGCTTCCTTCACGGATGTCCGCCGAGGTCTCGTGGACCTCGTAGACCTCATAGAGCGAAGGATCGATTCCCGGCCACACGGCGGGTCGGTTGTCGGTGAAATCGAGGAGAGCGGCCCGCACGCGGTCCGCCGACACCTGCGTCTGCAGATCCAACTCAACTCTCGGCACCGGATCTCCTTTCATCGCCGCTGCGGCATGAAGAGCTCTGCCTCCGATCGTAGAACTGGAGCCCGGGCCCGGCCACGCGAGCGGACAGACGGATGCGGCAACTCTTGACATTTCTGCCGGTTCACGGTGAAACTAAGTTACTCATCCTCGTCGGCAGCGTTGCAGACCCCCTAAGGACCGTTCCATGACCGTCTCGCAGGACGTCAGCAACACGATCACCACCCCGCGCCACCGCCGGGCCCTCGTCGCCGGCTCGGTCGGCAACTTCATCGAGTGGTACGAGTTCGGCGTCTACGGCTTCTTCGCCACGATCATCGCCGCGAACTTCTTCAGCACCACCGGTGGCAGCGACCTCGAGAGCCTGATCAAGACCTACGCCTCGTTCGCGTTCGCGTTCTTCTTCCGCCCGGTGGGGGCCGCGCTGTTCGGGCGCCTCGGGGACCGGATCGGGCGCCGCCCGACCCTGATCGCCGTGCTCCTGCTGATGTCCGTCGCCACGACCCTGATCGGAGTGCTGCCGACCTACGCGAGCGTCGGCGTCGCGGCACCGATCTTGCTCACCCTGGTGCGGATCCTGCAGGGCCTGTCTGCGGGCGGCGAGTTCGGCGGCGCCGTCTCGGTGATGACCGAGTTCGCGCCGCAAGGACGGCGCGGCCTGTTCGGGTCGTGGCAGTCCTTCACCGTCGCCCTCGGCCTGCTGACCGGCGCCGGACTCACCGCGATCCTCGCCACGGTGCTGAGCCCGGAGGCGCTCTCCAGCTGGGGCTGGCGGGTGCCGTTCCTGCTCGCGCTGCCGATGGGCCTGGTCGCGCTGTGGCTGCGGCTCAAGCTTGACGAGACGCCCGCGTTCGAGCGGGCCGTCGCGACAACGTCGCCGGTACCGACGCCGCGCCGCGCCGCGCCCACCGTCGTCGTCGTGCGCCCGGGTGCCGCCGAGGTCGCGCGGGCCATCGCGCTGGGCATCGGGCGCCTGATGGGCTGGTCGGCCGCCGGGTACACGTTCCTGGTCGTGATGCCGTCGTACCTGCAGACCTCGCTGAACGCGACCTTCCAGCAGGCGCTCGTCGCCACGGTGCTCGCCAACGTCGGCTTCGCGCTGACGATCCTGCCGGCCGGTGCGCTCAGCGACCGGATCGGCCGGCGGACGGTGATGCTGTCCGGCACCGCGTCGATCCTGGTGCTCGCCCTGCCGCTGCTGAACCTCCTGCAGGACCCGGACGGCTCGCTCGCGGCCAAGGGCTTCGCGGTCCTGCTCGCGGGTGCGGCGGTCGGCCTGATCGCCGGTCCCGGCCCGGCGATGCTCGCGGAGATGTTCCCGACGACGGTCCGCTACACCGGGCTCGGGCTCGCGTACTCGCTGTCGAACGCGGTGTTCTCCGGCTGCGCCGGGCTGATCATCACGGCGCTGATCGCCAGCACGTCGAACCTGGACATCCCCGCGTACTACGTGATGATCACCTGCGCGGTCAGCGCGGTCGCGCTGGGCACCCTGCGCGGCAACGACCACCAGCGCGAGCTGCAGGACTGACCGCCGTGCGCGTCATCGGCCTGATGTCCGGCACCTCCTACGACGCGATCGACGCGGCTGCCGCGGACGTGCGCCTCGAGGGCGACGCCCTCGTGGTCACCCCGCTGGGACTGGTCAGCCGCCCGTACCCCGGCGAGCTGCGCGCGGCCATCGCGTCCGCGCTGCCACCGGCCCCGACCACGCTCGAGGCGCTCTGCCGGCTGGACACCGCCGTCGGGCAGGCCTTCGCGGAGGTCGCCGAGCTCGCGAACACCGAGCTGTGCGGCGGCGCGGCGGAGCTGGTCGCCTCGCACGGGCAGACGGTCTTCCACTGGGTCGACGCCGGTCGGGTGCGAGGCACCCTGCAGATCGGCCAGCCCGCATGGATCGCCGAGCGCACCGGGTGCACCGTGGTCTCCGACTTCCGGCCGCGCGACGTGGCCGCCGGCGGGCAGGGCGCCCCGCTGGTCAGCGCGTTCGACGTGTGGTGGCTGCGCGGCCGGGCCGGCACCGCCGTCGCACTGAACCTCGGCGGGATCGCGAACATCACCGTGGTCGCGGCCGACGGCGATCCGGTCGCGTTCGACACCGGGCCGGCGAACGCCCTGATCGACGCCGCGGTTCAGGCCCGGACCGCCGGGGAGCTGTCCTTCGACCGCGACGGCGCGCTCGCCGCCGCCGGGACCGTCGACCCCAACCTGCTGGACCGGCTGCTGGCCGAGCCGTACTACGCCCGGCCGGCGCCCAAGACCACCGGCAAGGAGCTGTTCCACCTCGACTACCTGACCGGAATCCTCGCCGGGCCGCCCCCGATCGCGACCGCCGACCTCGTCGCGACCCTGACCGCACTCACCGCACGCACCGTCGCGGACGCCGTCCGCGCGGCCGGGGCGACCGAGGTGATCGTCTCCGGCGGCGGCACGGCGAACCCGACCCTGATGGCGATGCTGCGCGAGGAGCTCACCGAAGCGAAGGTCCTCACCTCCGACGAGCTGGGCCTGCCGTCGGCCGCCAAGGAGGCATACGCGTTCGCCGTCCTCGGTTTCTGCACCGCGCACGGCCTGCCCGGCACGATTGCCTCGTGCACCGGCGCCCGGCATGCGACGGTGCTGGGGTCCCTGACCCCCGGCCGGGCGGGCCTGCCGCGCACCTCTGCGGCGACCGCGGTCCCGACCACGCTGCGAATCGAGTCGTCATGACCGACCTCCCCTCCCCGGTGGACCTGGCCGCGCGGGTCCGGGCGGTGCTGCCCGGGCTGTCCCCCGCCGAGACCCGGATCGCCCGGATCATCGAGGCCGACCCGGCCGGTGCCGCCGCCCTCACCGTGAACAAGCTCGCCGAACAGGCCGCGACCAGCGCCGCGACCGTCGTCCGCGCGGCGCGGAGCCTGGGCTTCGAGGGCTACCCGCAGCTGCGCCTCGCGCTGGCCGCGCACGGCGGCTCGCTGCACGGCAACGGCGTCCCGCTGGGTGCCGACATCGCCGAGGGCGACCCGGTCGGCGTCGTGCTGGCCAAGCTCGCGGCGTTCGAGTCGGAGCAGATCCGCGCGACTGCGGAGCTCGTCGACCCGGCCACCCTGGAACGAGTCGTCGCCCTGATCTGCGGGGCGCGGCGCATCGACGTGTACGGCATCGGCGCGTCCGGGCTGGTCGCGCACGACCTGACCCAAAAACTGAGCCGGATCGGGCTGGACTGCCGAGCGCACACCGAGCACGACGCCGGCGTGGTCAGCGCCTGCCTGCTCGGCCCGGGCGACGTCGCGATCGGCGTCTCGCACGCGGGCGAGAACCCGGGCACCGTCACCCCGCTGGCCCAGGCCAGGACGTCCGGCGCGACCACGGTCGCCATCACCGGGGCGACCCGCTCGGCGCTCGCGCACCAGGCGGAGCACGTGCTGGTCACCGCCGGGCGCGAGTTCGGCTTTCGCTCGGCCGCGATGGCGAGCCGGACCGGCCAGCTGCTCGTCGTCGACGGCATCTTCATCGGCGTCGCGCGGGCCCTGCCCGGTGCCCTGTCCGCGCTGCAACGCACCTACGACGCCCTCACGCCCCGCCCGGGGCGCGCACGACCACCGAAACGGACGCCGCCGACATGAAGCTCGCCGCACTAGGCACCGAGACCGCCAACGCCCTGACGGCCGACCTGGACACCATGACCGTCGCCGAGCTGTTGCGGGTCATGAACGCGGAGGACCGGACCGTGCCCGACGCCGTCGCCGCCGCGCTGCCCGCGATCGAGCGGGCGGTCGAGGCGATCGTGGGCGCGCGCAACTGCGGCGGACGGCTGATCTACCTCGGTGCCGGCACCAGCGGCCGGCTCGGGGTGCTCGACGCCGTCGAGTGCCCGCCCACGTTCGGCACCGAGCCGGCCGAGGTCCTCGGCCTGATCGCGGGCGGGGACCGGGCCTTCCTGCAGGCCGTCGAGGGTGCCGAGGACGACCCCGAGCGCGCCGAGGTCGACCTGCGCACCGCCCACCTGACGCCCGACGACGTCGTGGTCGGGCTCGCGGCGAGCGGCCGGACCCCGTACGTGATCGGCGGCCTGGACTACGCCCGCTCGGTCGGCGCGGCGACGATCGGCATCTCGTGCAACCTCGACGCAGAGGTCAGCGCGCACGCCGACGTCGCCATCGAGGTCAACACCGGGCCGGAAGTGCTCACCGGCTCGACCCGGCTCAAGGCCGGCAGCGCGCAGAAGCTGGTGTGCAACATGCTCTCGACCGCGAGCATGATCCGCACCGGCAAGGTGTTCAGCAACCTGATGGTCGACGTCCGGCCCACCAACGCCAAGCTCGTCGACCGGGCCCGCCGCATCGTGAGCGCCGCCACCGGCGCCGACGCCGAGGCCGCGGCGACCGCCATCGACCGCGCGGGCGGCCACGCGAAGACCGCCGTCGTCATGCTGCTCGCCGGCTGCGACGCCCCCGACGCCGTCGCGCGGCTCGGGCGTCACGGCGGCTTCGTGCGCGCGGCCGTCGACGAGGCGTGACGGCTCCCCGTCCTTGCCCCCTTGTGCTCCATGAACCGCCGAACTCAACGAAGAGGACCTCAGAACCATGGCTGATTCACGACAGATCGCTCAGCGGCTGCTGACCGCGCTGGGCGGCGCCGACAACGTCGTCGACGTCGAGAACTGCATGACCCGGTTGCGCGTGGGGGTACGCGAGGAGGACCGGGTCGACGTCGCCGCGCTGCGTGCCACGGAGCACGTGCTCGCCGTCATGCCCGGGGAGAACACCCAGATCGTGCTCGGCCCCGGCCTCGTCGACAAGGTCGCGATCGACCTGCAGGTCGGGCTCGCCGCCGCTCGCGGGTCGGCGGGCACCTCCGCGGAGCGGTTGGCCGACGCCGGCGCTGCGCTGCGGGCCGGCAACAAGGCGCGCAACAGCACGCCGGTGAAGAACGCGCTGCGGCGGATCTCGAACATCTTCGTCCCGCTCATCCCCGCCCTGATCGCGTGCGGCCTGATCGCCGGGATCAACGGGATCCTCACCAACCTGGTCACCTCCGGGTCGGCGCCGTGGCTGATCAACGTCACGCCGTACCTGGGCGTGATGGCGAGCGGGTTCTTCAGCCTGCTCGCCGTGTTCGTC
Source organism: Pengzhenrongella sp. (assembly GCF_036565025.1). Classification (NCBI taxonomy): domain Bacteria; kingdom Bacillati; phylum Actinomycetota; class Actinomycetes; order Micrococcales; genus Pengzhenrongella; species Pengzhenrongella sp. The sequence goes on along the minus strand of NZ_DATCNW010000030.1, from coordinate 6,909 downwards.
GCAATGAACGCGGCCAAGGAGTTCGGCGGCACGCCGATCCTCGGCGGCGTCGTCGGGGCGATGATCGTGTTCCCCGGCGTCGCGGGCATCACCGTGTTCGGCCAGCCGCACGTCCCCGGGCAGGGTGGCGTGCTCGGCGCGCTCGGTGCGGCCATCCTCGGCGCGTACGTCGAGCGCTGGGCCCGCCGCTGGGCGCCCGACGTGCTCGCGCTGTTCATCGTGCCCACGCTGACCGTGCTCGTGGGTGGCTTCGCCACGCTGTTCTTCCTGATGACCGCCGCGGGCGGGCTCTCGATCCTCATCGGCGACAGCGCGACGTGGCTGCTCGGGACGGCGGGCGGGCTCGCCGGGTTCGTGCTCGGCGGGCTGTTCCTGCCGATGGTCATGACCGGGATGCACCAGACCCTGACCCCGATCCACGCGACCCTCATCGAGCAGAACGGCTACACCATCCTGCTTCCGGTGCTCGCCATGGCCGGGGCCGGTCAGATCGGCTCCGCGATCGCGGTGTTCTTCCGGCTGCGTCGCAACACCAGCATCACCAAGACCATCAAGTCCGCGCTCCCGGCCGGGTTCCTCGGCGTCGGCGAGCCGCTCATCTACGGCGTGACCCTGCCGCTGGGCCGCCCGTTCATCACCGCCTGCGTCGGCGGTGCGTTCGGTGGGGCCGTCATCGGCCTGTTCGACCAGTTCGGGTACACGATCGGCTCCGTCGCGATCGGCGCGAGCGACCTGTCCCTGTTCCCGCTGCTCGACGGCAGCCACGGCAAGGCCGTCGCCGCGCTCGGGTACGCCTGCGGGCTGCTGACCGCCTACGTGGTCGGTTTCGTCGCCACCTGGTTCTTCGGGTTCTCCGCCGAGCGCCTCGCCGAGCTCAACACCGACGAGACCGTCGACGCCGGACTGGTGCCGGCCAGCGAAGTCCCCGAGCTCGTTCCCGCAGGCCGCGCGACCTGACCACACCCCTCACCGCGCCCGTCACCGCACGCACCTCCCGCCACCCAACAACCCGTAACGTCCGAGCGTTGACGTCCTATAGGACGTCAACGCTCGGACGTTACGGGTTGGGGCGGTGGGTGCGGGACTTGGCGGTAGCGCAGGCTTTCCTTCGTGGCGCGCGGGGCTGGGCGTGCCTATCGTCGAAGCCATGACAGAACTCGACCGGCGCTCGCGCGGAGGATCGGCCGGCACCAGCCCGGCGGCGAAGCTGAACTGGCTGCGCGCCGGGGTGCTCGGCGCGAACGACGGCATCATCTCGACCGCAGGCCTGGTGGTCGGCGTCGCCGGCGCGACGTCGGCGATCGGGCCCATCCTGACCGCCGGGATCGCCGGCCTCGTCGCCGGTGCGGTGTCGATGGCGCTCGGCGAGTACGTCTCGGTGAGCAGCCAGCGCGACGCCGAGCGCGTCCTGATCGCCGAGGAGCGCCGCAAGCTCGCGGAGCACCCCGAGGCCGAGCTCGAGCAGCTCGCCGGGATCTACCGCGCGCGGGGCATGTCCGAGTCCACCGCGCGGACCGCCGCGATCGAGGTCACCGCGCATGACCCGTACACCGCGCACCGCGACGCGCATGTCGGCCTCGACCCGGACGACCTGACGAACCCGGTCCACGCCGCGATCTCGTCGGGGATCTCGTTCACCGCCGGGGCGATCCTGCCGATCCTCGCGATGTGGCTCACGCCCGCGGGCGTGCGGATCCCGGTGACCTTCGTCGCGGTCCTGCTCGCGCTCGCGATCACCGGAGGAAGCAGCGCGGCCGCCGGCGGCGCCGGGCGGGTGCGAGCGATGCTCCGGATCGTCCTGGGTGGCGCGCTCGCGATGATCGTCACCTATGGCGTAGGACGGCTCCTGGGAGTCAGCGGGATCTGAGTGACCCGACGGTCGCCCATCGGCCCCAGGTAAAGGCCAGGTCAAGACCACCACCAGAGTGTGACCAATCCCTACCAATTCGCGGCGCTCCCTAGCACTACTTCGCGACTTCTGCCGATCGGTCCGCACTACGCTGACGGCGTCCCCTGAACCGAGGAGCCTGACCAGGTGAGCCCGTCCGACGACCGTGCGACCGCAGGCGCGAACGACGCCGCGAACGCCGACGTCCGGACCGCAAACCTGCTGGTCGCCGGCCAGTTCGTGCTGGTCGGCCTGGTCGTCCTCCTCCCCCGCCGCGCCGACTGGCCGGTCCCCGGGGCGCTCGTCGTGACCGCGGTGTTGGCCGCCGTCGTCGGCCTGGCGGTGGTCGTGCTCGCCGCGACGACGCTCGGCCGCGGACTGACCCCGACTCCCCTGCCGAACGCGCACGCCCAGCTGCGCACCGGTGGCCTCTACCGGTTCGTCCGGCACCCGATCTACAGCGGGCTGCTGCTTATCATGGTTGCGCTCGCGGCGACCTCGGGGAGCTGGTTCCGGCTGCTCGCGCTCGGGCTGCTGCTCATCCTGCTCACCGCGAAGGCCCGGTGGGAGGAAGCCCGCCTCGCCGCGCGCTTTCCCGGCTACGCCCGCTACGCAGCGACGACGCCGCGGTTCGTCCCCCACCCGCGACGGCGCCCAGCGGACCGGCGAACCCCATGACCCACCCGACACCCCCAACGCTCCACCCCACCCGCAAGCCCATGCCCGCACATCGAAGGACTGACACGTGAATTCCCTCGACCTGGCTCGGTGGCAGTTCGGCATCATCACCGTCTACCACTTCGTCCTTGTCCCGCTGACGATCGGCCTCGCACCGCTCGTCGCGATCATGCAGACCGCGTGGTTGCGCACCGGGAAGGAGCGGTGGCTCAAGCTGACGAAGTTCTTCGGCAAGCTGCTGCTGATCAACTTCGCGCTCGGCGTCGCGACCGGCATCGTCCAGGAGTTCCAGTTCGGGATGAACTGGTCGGAGTACTCCCGGTTCGTCGGGGACATCTTCGGGGCGCCGCTCGCGGTGGAGGCCCTCGCGGCCTTCTTCCTGGAGTCGACCTTCCTCGGCCTGTGGATCTTCGGCTGGGACCGGCTCCCGCGGTGGCTGCACGCCACCTGCATCTGGCTGGTCGCCATCGGCAGCTCGGTCTCCGCCTACTGGATCCTGGCCGCCAACTCCTGGATGCAGCACCCGGTCGGGGCGGTCTTCAACCCCGACACCGGCCGCGCCGAGCTCGACGGCATTCACGGCTTCATCGCGGTCATGACCAACAACACCCTGATCGCGGCGTTCTCGCACACGATCACCTCGGCGTTCCTCGTCGCCGGCACCGCGGTGGCCGGCATCTGCGGCTGGTGGGTCGTGCGGTCGGCCCGCGCCGGCCGCGAGGACGAGGCCCGCAACGTCTGGCGCGCCGGAGCGTACGTCGGCCTGATCACGCTGCTGTTCGCAGGCGCCGGCGTCGGGCTCACGGGCGACACCCAGGCCAAGATCATGTACCAGCAGCAGCCGATGAAGATGTCGGCCGCCGAGGCGCTCTGCGCGGGCGAGGAGTCGGCGTCGTTCTCGCTGCTCACGATCGGCGACCTGTCGAACAGCTGCGAGGGCATCAAGCACGTCATCCAGGTGCCCGGCCTGACCTCGTTCCTGGGTACCGGCCACTTCAGCGGGCCGGACAGCTACCTGCCCGGCGTCAACGACCTGCAGGCCCAGGACACCCAGCGGTACGCCCACCAGTACGGCAAGAACGTCAACTACACCCCGAACCTGGCGGTCACCTACTGGAGCTTCCGGCTGATGATCGGGCTGGCCGTGTTCTCCGGCATCCTCGCGATCGCCGGGCTCTGGCTGCTGCGCAAGGGCCGGATCACCGACAGCGTCTGGTTCTCGCGGCTGTGCCTGATCGCGCTGCCGATGCCGTTCGCGGCGGCGTCGTTCGGATGGATCTTCACCGAGATGGGCCGCCAGCCCTGGGTGGTCCACCCCAACCCCGCTGACCCGGTCGACCAGGTGTACCTGCTCACCCAGCAGGGCGTCTCGACCGTCGTCGCCCCGTGGGAGGTGCTCACCTCGATGAGCGTGTTCACCTTGCTGTACGCCGGGCTGGGCGTGGTCTGGTTCTTCCTGATGCGCCGGTACGCCCGCGAGGGTGTCGAACCGCTCGAACCCCGGGCCGACGACGCGCCGGTGCCCACCTTGTCCTTCGACTACTGAGCTGAAAGACGCACACCATGGATCTCCCGCTCCTGTGGTTCCTCCTTCTCGCCGTCCTGTGGACCGGTTACCTGGTCCTCGAGGGCTTCGACTTCGGCGTCGGCATGCTGCTCAAGCCGCTCGCCCGCAACGAGACCGAACGCCGCGTCATGCTCCGGAGCATCGGGCCGCTCTGGGACGGCAACGAGGTGTGGCTGCTCACCGCGGGTGGCGCCACGTTCGCCGCGTTCCCCGAGTGGTACGCGACGATGTTCTCGGGCTTCTACCTCGCGCTGCTGCTCATCCTGCTGGCACTGATCGTGCGCATCTGCGCGATCGAGTGGCGCGTGAAGATCGACGACCCGATCTGGCGCAACCGCTGGGACTGGGCGCACACGATCGGCGCCTGGGTGCCCTCGGTCCTGTGGGGCGTCGCGTTCGCCAACCTCGTGCAGGGCATGCAGATCGAGGTCGTCGACGGGTCCCGCCAGCTGACCGGCGGCTTCTTCTCGCTGATCACCCCGTTCACGCTGCTCGGCGGCGTCACGACGGCGGTCCTGTTCCTGACCCACGGGGCGGTCTTCCTCGCGCTCAAGACCGACGGCGACGTGCGTGAGCGCGCGGGCCGGCTCGCGAAGCGCCTGGCGGTCGTCTCCCTGCTCGTCGCCGCGGTGTGGGCCGTGTGGGCGCAGCTGGCGTTCTCCGCCAACGCGTTCTCCTGGCTCCCGCTCGTGATCGCCGCGCTCGCCCTGGTCGGCGTCGTGATCGCGACGCGGGCCGGACGCGAGGGCTGGGCGTTCACGCTCAACGCGGTGGCGATCGCGTCGGCCGTGGCGCTCATCTTCGCCGTGATGTACCCCAACGTGATGCCGTCCTCGCTCAACCCGGCGTGGTCGCTGTCCATCCACGAGGCGGCCTCGACGACGGCCACGTTGCAGGTCATGAGCGTCGTCGCACTGATCATGGTGCCGATCGTGCTGGCGTACCAGGGCTGGACGTACTGGGTCTTTCGGCAGCGGCTCACCGCCTCGCACGTCGGGGGCCCGGTCGGGCTGCACCCCACCCGGATCCGAGCGTTCGGCGGCTCGGGCCCCGCGGCACCGTAACGACGTGCTGCCCCTGGACCCGAGGCTGCTGCGGCACGCCGGAGCGGCGCGCCGCTACATCCTGCTCACGGCCACCACCGGGATGGTGACCGCGGGGCTCGTCGTCGCGCAGGCGTTGCTGATCGCGGGCGCCGTCGCGCCGGTGATCACCGGGCACGCCGGCTGGGCGCACGTCGCGCGGCTGCTGCCGGCCCTGGCCGGGGTGGTCGCGCTGCGCGCCGTGGTGCTCGTGGTCCAGGAGTCCACCGCGCACCGCGCCGCGACGAACGTCATCGCCGACCTGCGCGAACAGGTGCTCACGCGCGCGGTCGCCCTCGGGCCGCGCTGGCTCGCGGCGGAGCAGGGCCCGGCGGTGGTCACGCTGGTCACCCGCGGCCTGGACGACCTCGAGCCGTACTTCGTGCGCTACCTCCCCCAGCTGCTGCTGGCGGCGACGGTCACCCCCGCGACGCTCGCGGTGGTCTTCCACCTCGACCTCGTCGCGGCGCTGACCATCACCTTCACCCTGCCCCTCATCCCGGTCTTCATGTGGCTCGTCGGGGTGCTCACCAGCCAGTTCGCCGGCGAGCGGCTCGAGACCATGCAACGCCTGGGCGCCCAGCTGATGGACCTGCTCGCCGGCCTCGGCACCCTCAAGGCGCTCGGCCGCGAGCACGGCCCCGGCAAGCGGGTCGGCGAGCTCGGCCGGGCCTACGCCCGCACCACGATGGTCACCCTGCGGGTCGCCTTCCTGTCCGGCGCGGTGCTGGAGTTCCTCGCCTCGATCGCGGTCGCCCTGGTCGCGGTCGGCGTCGGGATGCGGCTCGTCTACGGGCAGGTCGACCTCGTCACCGGGCTCGCCGTGCTGATGCTCGCCCCCGAGGTGTACAAGCCGCTGCGCGAGGTCGGCGCCCAGTTCCACGCCTCCGCGGACGGCATCGCCGCCGCGGCCCGGAGCTTCGCCGTGCTCGAGCAGCCCCTGCCCGACGCCGGTTCCCGCCCCGCCCCGGACCTGCGCCGGACCGACGTCGTGCTGGACTCGGCGAGCGTCGCCGCGCCCGGGCGGGCCACCTGGGCGCCGTTCCAGCTCGACGTCCGGCTCCGCCCGGGTCGCGTCGTCGCCCTCGTCGGGCCGTCCGGCGTGGGCAAGTCGACCGCCGCCGCGCTCGTGCTGGGCCTGCTGGTGCCCGACGCCGGGTCCGTCCGCCTCATCCCCACCGCGGCGCACGACGGCGACCGGACCGGCTGCGGCAGCTCGCTGTCCGACGTCGACCCGGCCTCCTGGTGGGCGCAGGTCGCCTGGGTCCCGCAGCGGCCGGTGATCGTCCCGGACACGGTCCGTGCGAACGTGCTGGGCGAACTCGACGCGGAGGTCGGCGAGCGCGCCCGCGCCGCGGCCCGCGCGACCGGGTTCGACGAGGTGCTCGCCGAGCTGCCCGACGGCTGGGACACCCGGCTCGGCCAGGGCGGCGTCGGGCTGTCCCTCGGCCAGCGCCAGCGCCTCGCCCTGACGCGCGCACTGGTGAGCACCCGCCAGCTCGTCGTCCTCGACGAACCGACCGCACACCTCGATGCGCGCGCCGAGGCGCACGTGCTGACCGCCGTCGAGCGGCTGCGCGCGGACGGGCGGACGGTGCTGGTCATCGCGCACCGCGCGAGCCTGGTGGCCAGCGCCGACGACGTCGTCGAGGTGACGGCGCGGGCCGAGGCGGTCCGCGCGCCCGCCCGTGCCG